>JALYHF010000143.1 GCA_030776745.1 Actinomycetota bacterium
CGGCCTTCTGCCGCCGAAGCCACCTGGCCCATGGTCGGCGGGATCGCCGCCATCGGAGGGATCGGGTTAACCGTGTCGCTGTCCCATCACCGAGCTGGCCTTGGAGTCGGAGGCGTTGCAGGAGGCGGCGAAGATCGCGGTGCTTCTGGCCTCCACGCTCGCCGCCGTCACCAGCGCGGCGATGCTGCTCCGAGCTGGTAGAGAGCCCAGGGGTGCCTGAGCAGTGCGGCAGGGCGTTGTGAGGAAGCGGTCATGGCCAGACCCACGACGCCGTTGTAGTGAGCACGCCCGACCATCTCTTCCGGGAACACAGACGCATCTCGGGACGGCGCCACGCTGCCGGAGGAGCTGCTGTGTCCTGCCCTCCGACCATGAGCAGTCGCGATACTGCAGGCTCCCAGACGCTCGAGGCGGGCAAGCGTTCGCGCCGCGGGCGCTTCATGCAAGGAGTCGCGAATGTCAAGCCCATGAGGAGGAAGGCACGCCGGTGGACCAGGAAGGGCACGGCAACGGTCGCCCGCCGACCGACCGAGCCCCAGGCCGCCTACCCGGGCGCCTCCTTCGGGCACGGGTCCCATTGTGGGCCCTGCTGCTGATCGTCCTGCTGGTATCGGCACTGTTCACGGCCGTGGTGGTCGCCCAGGCGCGCGGCGCCGTCCAGGTCGATCCCGCCGTCGGCATCGCCCAGCGGGCTGAGATGCAACTGACGCTCTGCAACCGCGATGTCGACCGGGTCGACCTGAACCCACGTCACGCTGAGCTGGAGCTGGAGAGGCTCCTGAGGGATCAGGGCGCCCGGTCTGCCGATGTGCGAATCGATCGACGTGACTGCCCCTCCCGACCACGTTGACGAGGGCAGATTTCGTGGGCGGCACCGTCGACCCAGCGGCCGGAGAAGGCGCCGGCATGGTGTCGGAGCGTTGTTCTTTTGTTGAGCCGGGCGGCGTCGCGGCGTAGTCGACCGATCCTCGCAGATCGTGCGACCTCCTAGCAGCTCCATGTAGCCGTCGGTGGCCCGGGCGAAGACGCGAGGCTCGACCTCTGCCATGAGCACGGCTCGGATGGTCGGTCTGCCCCCGCCCATTCACTCCTGCCGGCAACGGGACGTAACGGTTCGGTCACGTTCCGATCCCACTGGCCCGACGATGGGTGGCACCGGGTAGGTGACCTAGAAGGAACACCGAACGCTGTGGCGTCGCTGCGAGGTCGGCGCGGCGTTGGTTCGGCGGACGCTCGAGGCCGGACCTGTGCCGACCGGCGCGCGAACCATCGGAGGATCGAAATGGCATCGGACACCCGGACCACGACGGACCACGACGAGATTCGCCGTTGGGTCGAGAAGAACGGAGGCAGACCGGTCAGCGTCAGGGGAACCGAATCCAGCGATGAGGCAGGCGTGCTTCGGATCGACTTCCCGGGCGGTGCAGGCGACGATCAGTTCGAGCCGATCAGCTGGGACGACTGGTTCGCCAAGTTCGAGGGGAGCAACCTTGCCTTCTTGTACCAGGAGAGGAAGGCGAGCGGCGAGGACAGCACCTTCTTCAAGCTCATCGCCCGCTAGCCGGAGTTGGGATCACCCGAAGGGCGGGCGCCGTGGTACCGCTTGAGCGGCTTCCGCTGCTGGGCACCGGCCGGACGAGCTGGCGATCGGGATGGCGGTGAGGACGTCGATCAGAAGCCGCGGGCGAGGCCAGGGGGGACGCCGTTTCTGCGCCTCCTGCGCCTGGTGCCCGGCATCGCTGTGACTGATGCCCATGTGACGGTCGTGGTGGCGACCAGGAACCGCCGCCCATCCCTCCTCCGCACCCTCGACCGCCTCGCCACTGTGAGCGGCCGCCCACCCGTGATCGTGGTGGACAACGGCTCGACGGACGGGGCGCCCGAGGCTGTGCGGGAGGCCTTCCCGAGGTGGACGTGATCGCCGCCGGCCGTAACCTGGGCGCGCCGGCGCGCACGCTTGGCGTGGCACTGGCGTCGACGCCATACGTGGCGTTCAGCGACGACGACTCCTGGTGGGGCGCCGGAGCGCTCGGCCGGGCGTCCGCCGCAATGGACGCTCACGCCCACCTAGGCCTGGTGGCTGCCCGCATCGAGGTCGGTCAGCGCCAGCTGCTCGACCCCGTCTTGCGCCGAGATGGCCACCAGCCCGCTGCCGGCCGACCCCGCCCTCCCGGGTCGGGCTGTGCTCGGGTTCCTGGCGTGTGGTTCGGTCGTGCGCAAGACGGCCTACCTGGAGGTGGGCGGATTCTCCGACGTTCTCTTCTTCGTCGGCGAGGAGCGGCTGTTGGCCATCGACATGGCGCAGGCGGGTTGGGGCCTGAGCTACCTCGACGAGGTGGTCGCCCACCACTATCCCCATCCTCGTGGGGACAACCGTGACCGGCGGCGACGAGCGACTCGCAACGACCTCTTGTCCACCTGGATGCGACGGCGACCTCGGTCGGCCCTGCGCGCCAGCGCTCGCACTCTTGCCTCGGCGCCGCGGGACGCTGCGGTCCGCAGGGGCATCGGTGATGCCCTCACTGCCCTTCCGGCGGCGGTGCGACGGCGGCGGGTGATCGATGCGAACCTGGACCGGCGGCTCGGCATGCTGGAGTCACGTGACAGAACAGACGTGACGTCGCGAGATCGGTCGCCCCGGCCGGCCCGGGGCTTCCGCTGCCGCTTCCCCCTGCCATGACGGCGCGCCTGGTCTGGGTAAGAAGGCGACATGAACACCGGTGGCGTCGAGCGATCACAACAACGGCCGATTCAGGGCGAGCGGATGCCGAGCGACATCGGCGGCGGAATCGGGTTCTTCGACCGATTCGCTGGTTCGGCGTCGCGGTTTGCCAGCCGAGCACCGTTCTTTGCCTTCTGCGTGTTCTTGGTCGTCGCGTGGCTGGCCGAGGGCGTCGTTCGCGCCGTCGGCGGGGACGGGTTAGGTGTACTGCTCGATGACAAGTACCAGTTGCAGATCAACACGACGACGACGATCGTCACCTTCTTGATGGTCGCCTTGTTGCAGAACAGCGCGACTCGTGGCGACCAGTCGACCCAGCACAAGCTCAACGCCGTTGCCGATGGGCTGGCCGATCTCATGGAGCGCATCGCCGAGCGCTACGACGATGACGAACTGCGCCAAGACGTCGAGGAACTCCGCGCCGCCGTCGGCCTCGAAGAGCGGGAAACCACGTCGCAGGGCTGAACCAGAGCCGGATCGCCGAGGACTAGCCGCAACGAGGAGACCAGCACCTGGCGAGCACAACAGGCCGGCAATGGCCGGGGCCCTGCGCCCGGGCCAGTGGTTGCCATGGCCGAGTTCAGGCGAACGCCTTGCCCGAGGCGGGGGCGAGAGCACGAGGAAGGGGCGCCAGGGATCAGCGGCGAACCGATGGCGATGCGTCGGGCAGGCCGTCCGGCAGGGTCTGCTCCACCGTGAGGACCGGCGCGAAGAGGTCGCCGGCTTCGGCCCGGTGCCGGGCGGTGTCGGGCAGGAAGATGAGCGGCGAGGGGTCGCTCGACTCCGCCACCTCGGTCACCTCGCCCCAGCTCACCGGCATGGACACGGTGGGCACCTCCCAGCCCCTGAGCGAGTAGGGCGCGACGGTCGACTTCCCGAAGTCGTTCTGGCTCCAGTCCACGAAGACCTTGCCAGGGCGCTTGGCTCGCGCCATCACCGAGGTGACCGACTCCGGCTGCTGGCGCTCGAGCAAGACGGCCACGGCGTGGGCGAAGGCCTTGGTCTGTTGGTAGGCGACGGGCGTGTTGAGCGGTACGAATACATGGAGGCCGACGCCACCCGAGGTCTTCGCCCACGCCCGAAGGCCGAGATCGCCGAGCAGCTCGCGGACCCGCACCGCCACGCGACAGCAGTCGACGACCGTGGCCGGGGGCCCCGGATCGAGGTCGAAGACCAGGACGCGAGGGCGGTGGAGGTCTTCAGTGGTCCCGAGGAAGGGGTGCAGCTCGATGGCCGCGATCTGCGCCGCCCACACCAGCGACGGCAGGTCGTTGACGACGCACACCTCGAACACCTTGCCGGTCGCCTGCACGTGGAACGTAACCGTCTGCACCCACGGCGGGTGAGCGGGCGCCCGCGTCTCGTACCAGTGCACCCCATCGACGCCGTCTGGGAACCGGTGCAACGTCAGCGGATGGCTGCGCAGGTGTGGGACCAACACGGGTGCCACCCTGGTGTAGTAGTCGACGAGCCAGCCCTTGGTCAGCCCCAGCCTCGGCCACAGCACCTTGTCCAAGTTGGAGAGCCTGACCCTTCGGCCTTCCAGCTCGACGTCGACGCGAGCGGTCACCGCTGGCCCAACACCTGAGCCAGCTCCGGCGGGCTGAAGGCGATCTGGTCCGCGGTGCACGACTTCGGGTCGCGGTCGGGGCGCCAGCGGCAGAAGCGGGCAGGATGACGCCAGCGGCCGGTGGTGTCGACCTGGTCGTAGCCGACCTCGCACACCAGCTCCGGACGCACCGGTACCCAGTCCTGGGCCATGGTGGCCGGGTCCCACGCCCCGGCGGCACCTTTCAGCCGCCCCATCGGCCCCCGCTCGAGGGCGAAGCCGCCCTCCCAGGGATGGCCGCCGAGGGACGTGACGTAGGGAATCAGCTCCTCGGCCAACTGGCGGCGCCGGGCCGCCGAGAACGACGCCGCCACGCCGACGTGGCGCAGGGTGCCCTCTGGGTCGTAGAGCCCGAGGAGCAGGGAGGCCACCATGGCCTTGCCCTCGACGCAGCGGAACCCTCCCACCACACAGTCGACGGTGCGTTCCCGCTTCACCTTGAGCCAGGATGTGGAGCGCCGTCCCGTCTCATAGGCCGCCCGGGCGTCCTTCGCCACCACGCCGTCGACACCGCCGCCGGTGAACTGCTCCAGCCACGACTCGGCCACGGCGGGGTCGTCCGTGACCGGCGTGGCGGTGACCGTCGGGGGAGCACCGCCCAGGAGCTTGGCCAACCGCGCCCGGCGTTCCACGAGCGGCAGGGGTCGCAGGTCGTGGCGATCGTCGGCGAGGAGGTCGAAGGCAACAAAGCAAGCCGGCGTCTCGGCCCGCAACCGCGCCACCCGCGACGGCGACGGGTGGAGGCGGAGCATGAGGGCGGAGAAGTCGAGGCGGCGCGGGCCCACGGCCACGATCTCGCCGTCGAGCACGAAGCGGTCCTCGCCGATGGCCAGTAGTCCTTCGACGAGCTCGGGGAAGTAGCGATCGAAGGGCCGCTGGTTGCGGGACGAGAGCAGCGTGTCGTCGCCAGCGCGGAACGCCACGCAGCGGAACCCGTCCCACTTGGGCTCGTAGCAGTAAGGCGAGCCGACAGGGAGCTGGCGCGCGAGCGTCGCCAGCATGGGGCTCACCGGCGGCGGCACGGGGAGGTCGCGGAGCACCATCAGCGCTTCTCGAGCGGCAACCCGTACGGCTTCTTGGAACCAACCAGTGTGGGCAAGAGTCGTCGCGCCGCAGGAGCCGTCGGGCGGGGCCGTGTCGGATGAGAGGACCTTCCCGCGCAACCCCGACCATACCCTGTCGCTCGCGCCACGCTGGGTGTCTACCCCCGACCGGCGCCGATCAGCCCTTGGCAAAGGGGACGACCTCGTGACGCGTGTTGTGAACGCGCTCCTGGCGTGCTCGATGCGGTGTCGAGAGACGGTGGCGTTGGCCCACTGAGGCCGGCCCACAGCCGCTTCCGTGCGACGAAGTGTCTGTCTCGGGAACTCCTCGCGCTTCGCGACGTTCACTGGCAGCCGCCGCCCGGGGACGGGCGAGAGGCCAGGGGCCTTGCCATTTCCGTGATGTCATACCGCGCCCTGGTCGGGTCCCTCGGTGGCTACCCCGGCAAGAACGCGGGGCGTCGCCCGCAGGAACCGCCTCCTGCTCGCCGCAGCCTTCGCCCTGCCCATCATGCTGGGAGTCACCGTCGGCTACTGGGGCGTCCGCGGGCAGGCCGAGGTCGTGCAGTTCTCCTTGTTGGCGTTCACCGCCGGTGTGCTCACCACCGTCCGAGGGAGACCTGTGCGGGGTGGTCCCCTACCGCGCCATGGCCGCCATCGAGTCGAACGCCTGTCGCCCCG
>JALYHF010000144.1 GCA_030776745.1 Actinomycetota bacterium
AGCCCGAAGCGTCCGCACCGGCGGCGGCGGTGGCGCCCTCCACGGTGCCTGCTCCCACGCCGCCCGGCCCACCGGAACCGGAGCCCCCCACTTCGAGCGAGCAGGCCGCCACGGGGGCCTCCGAGACCCAGGATGCGGCCGCCGCCCCACCGCCTCCGGCCGTGGACGAGCTGTTCGCCCGCATCCGGGCCGGCCACCAGAACGGGGGGAGCAACGAGCTGCAGGTGCTCGCCGAGGAGGCGCCCACCAACGGCCACGACCGAACGGCCGAGGCCCCTACCGCCCCGGCCGATTCGGCCCCGGAGCCGTCGGTCACCGACCAGGACGAGTTGCTGCTCCAACGCCGGGACGCGCTGCTCGAGGGCGTCCAGACCCGCTTGACCCGCAAGCTCAAGCGGGCGCTGCAGGACGAGCAGAACCAGGTGCTGGACCGCCTCCGCTCGGCCCGCCGCATGCCGGCTGCGGTCAGCCTCCTGCCCTCGCCCCAGGAGCAGGCGTCGCCGTATGCGGCGGCAGGCCTCGAACTGCTCGAGGAGGCGGTCGCCGCCGCCGCCACCTTCGCATCGATGGAGGAGGTCCCCAACGTCGACGTGGCCGACCTGGCCGCCGAGCTGTCCGAGGCGCTGGCCCGCCCCCTGCGGCGCCACCTCGAGCAGGGGATCGACCGGGCCGACCACGAGGATCGCGACGTGGTGGTCGAGCGGATCGGCGCCGCCTACCGGGAGTGCAAGACCCAGCGCTGCGAGCGGCTGGCCGCCGACGCCGTCATCGCCGCCTTCTCGCGGGGGACCACGGCGGCCCTGGCCGGGGGGCCACCCCTGCGCTGGGTGGTGGACGACGAGGACGGGCCGTGCCCGGACTGTGACGACAACGCCTTGGCCGGCCCCACGCCCAGCGGCGTCGCCTATCCCACGGGCCAGCTGCATCCGCCCGCCCACGCCGGGTGCCGCTGCCTGCTCGTGCAGACCACCACCTAGCATCGGCCCATGCGCACCCCCACCGACGTGCCCCGCCGCAAGCGGCCGGGGCGAACCCGTGTCGGGCTCATCGGTGCCGGTGCCCTGCTGTTCCTGGGGCTGACGTCGCTGCGGGGGATCGCCGGCTTCTACACCACCTACCTCTGGTTCGACGAGCTGCGGTTGACCAGCGTGTGGAGCGGGGTGCTCGGGACCAAGATCGTCCTGGCCGCCGTCTTCAGCGCCGTGTTCTTCGGCTTGCTGCTGCTGAACCTCGTCATCGCCGAGCACCTCGCCCCCCGCTTCCGGGCCCTGGGGCCCGAGGACGAGATCGTCGTGCGGTACCGCCAGGCAGTGGGTCCCCACGCCGGCAAGGTCCGCATCGTCGTGGCCCTGCTGTTGGCCCTCCTGGCCGGCACCGGTGCGTCGAGCCAGTGGAACAGCTGGCTGCTCTATCGCAACGGCGGCGAGTTCGGGGTCAAGGACCCCCAGTTCGGCAGGGACGTCGGCTTCTTCGTCTTCGAGCTGCCGTTCCTCTCCTTCGTCGTGAACTGGGCCTTCGTCACCGTGGTGATCATCGCCGTGATCACCGTCGTGGCCCACTACCTCAACGGCGGCATCCGGGTGCAGTCACCGGGCCAGCGGGTGGCGCCCAACGTCAAGGCTCACATCTCGGTGCTCCTCGGTGCCCTGGCCCTCATCAAGGCGGTCGGCTACTACCTCCAGCGCTACGAGCTGAGCTTCTCCTCGCGCGGCGTCGTCAACGGCGCGACCTACACCGACGTCAAGGCCCAGCTGCCCGCGCTCGAGCTGCTGATCTTCATCTCGCTGGCCGCCTTCGTCATCTTCCTGGCCAACATCCGCCGCCAGGGGTGGGTCCTGCCCATCATCGGCGTCGGGCTCTGGGCCTTCATCTCCGTGATCGTCGGCGCCGTCTATCCCGCCTTCACCCAGAAGTTCCGGGTGGAGCCGTCGGAGGTGCAGCGCGAGACCCCCTACATCGCCAGGAACATCAAGGCCACCCGGGCCGCCCTGGGCTTCGACAAGATCCAGCGGCCGCAGCACTTCGACTACGCCGAGGATCTCACGGCCACCGACCTGGCCGAGAACGCCGAGGCGGTGCGCAACGTGCGCCTCTGGGACCCCGTCTTCGTGCAGCAGACCTACCAGCGCCTGCAGGAGATCCGGCAGTACTACCGGTTCACCGACGTGGACGTGGACCGCTACGTCATCGACGGAAAGCCGACGCAGACCATCGTGTCGGCCCGGGAGCTGAATCCCGACGACCTCCCCTCGCAATCCTGGGTCAACAAGCACCTGCAGTTCACCCACGGCTACGGCGCGCTGCTCTCGCCGGCCAACGCCGTCACGGCCGACGGGAAGCCGGAGTTTCTCGTCAAGGACATCCCCCCGGTGGGCACGCCGAAGATCACCGAGCCGCGCATCTACTTCGGGGAGAAGATCGGCTCCTACGCCATCGTGCGCACCAAGCAGAAGGAGATCGACTTCCAGTCGCCCACCGGTCAGACCCAAGAGAGCACCTACCAGGGTCAAGGCGGCGTGCCGATGAGCTCTTTCGTCCGCCGGGTGGCCTTCTCCCTCCGCTTCGGCGACATCAACCCGCTGATCTCCGGGCTGGTGACACCGAGCTCTCGGGCCATCTTCCTCAGAGACATCGGCGAGCGGGTGAGGACGGCCGCCCCGTTCCTCCGTTACGACGCCGACCCGTACCCGGTGATCGTCGACGGGCGGATCTCCTGGATCCAGGACGCCTACACCACCACTGACCGATATCCGAACGCCCAGCGGGCCAACACCGAGGAGCTGCCCGACGGGAGCGGGTTGCGCACGTCGCTGAACTACGTGCGCAACTCGGTGAAGGTCGTGATCGACGCCTACGACGGCTCCATGCAGTTCTTCGTCATCGACCGAGACGACCCCATCGCCGCCACCTACGCCCGCGCCTTTCCCGAGCTGTTCAGCCCGGCTTCCGAGATCCCGCCCGAGCTGCGGCAGCACTTCCGCTACCCGGAGGACCTGTTCCGGGTCCAGACCAACACCTACGGTCGCTACCACATCACCGAGCCGGTGGAGTTCTACCGGGCAGCTGACGCGTGGAACGTGTCGCAGGACCCGGGCTCCGGACGATCCGGAGACCAGGCCCAGACCGTCACCGCCATCGACCCGCAGGGCCGGATCGTCTCCACCAGGGCGGCCCGCATCCAGCCCACCTACCTGCTCATGCGCCTGCCCGGCGACGAGAAGGAGTCCTTCCTGCTCCTGCGGCCGTTCGTGGCGGCATCGGCGGGCGACAAGCAGCAGAACCTCACCGCCTTCATGACGGCCAAGAGCGACCCCGAGAACTACGGGACGCTGCAGGTCTTCGAGATGCCTCGGGGCGAGCAGATCGACGGGCCGGCGCTCATCGACTCGCGCATCAACGCCAACTCCACCATCTCCAAGGAGCTCAGCCTGTTGGACACCAGGGGCTCGCAGGTGCTCAAGGGCAACGTGTTGGTGTTGCCCATCGAGAACTCGATCCTCTACATCCGGCCCCTCTACGTGCAGTCCGAGGACCGCAAGACGGCCTTGCCCGAGCTCAAGAAGGTGATCGTGGTCTACGGCAACCAGAGCGTGGAGATGGGCGACACACTCCAAGAGGCGCTCACCAAGCTGTTCGGAGCGGCGCCGCCCACCCTCGAGCAGCCGAAGGGGACGCCCCCGGCCGCGCCCGGTGCCGCCCCCACCGCCCCGGGGACAGAAGGGCCTGCCCTCGGCACTGCCGCCCGCCAGCTCCTCGACCGGGCCCAGGCCGCCTTCGACTCGGCGCAGGCTGCCCTGCGGGCCGGCGACTTGGCCGAGTACCAGCGCCAGATCGGCATCGTCGGCGATCTGGTTCGCCAGGCCCGGGAGTCTCCGCAGCCGGCCGCCGCGGGGGACCAGCCACCACCCCCGCCCACCACCGCGCCGGGCCAGAGCGCCGCGTGAGTCGGGGGCTCAGGGGTTGGGGGGGGAGGCCCGAAGGCGCGTGCTAGAGTCGAAGCTTCGACGCGGGGTGGAGCAGTCTGGTAGCTCGTCGGGCTCATAACCCGAAGGTCGCGGGTTCAAATCCCGCCCCCGCCACCAATCGGCCCTGGTCAGCCGTCGTGCGGACCGGGGCCGCCTCGCGGTCAGGGGTGCTTCTACCGGCACCTCTACCGGGTGGAAGCCGGTGGATCTTCGAGAAGTGATGCGAAGGTGCGAGCTGCCTCGGCCTGCATGGGCAGGAACCTCGAGACGGTGGAGACCGATCGGCCGAGTCGACCGGCAATGGATATGAACGTGTCGCCTCGCGCAATGCCGGCTCCTATCTCCTCCCGGTCCGCCATCGACAACCGGGAAGGGGACGGCTCCCACAACCGCAGTTGAGTGGCGGCCGTCGGCCGGAGAGCTGAACCGCACACCCCACCACGAGCGCCCCAGCGCCAGGGCGATCTGGTGCTCCGGCAAGCCCTGCTTGTGCAGCTGCCGGATCCGAACCCGTTCCTCGATCGACAACCTGAAGGCCACCGCAGTCTCGTCTCGCTCGCCCCACCAAGCCTGACTGGGGCTTTGAGCTGTTGCGGTGATCCCTTGAACCCGCCCGGGCGGGCTCAAAACCCCCGCCACCAACGAAACAGCAGGTCAGGGCCGGTGCGAGAGCGCGGCCCTCTTCCTGTGAAGGCTGCATGTCAACGCTACTCAAACGAAGACCGGCTTCACAGCGTGACCCACAGATCGTGTGAAAGCCCGGTAGGTGGCGACACACTGGCCCCGGTGGAGTTGACCCGGTCTCGTGGACATCGGGTTGTTAGGCAGCGGTGCCACGCGGTGCATCTTCTCGTACTCGAACGGGCTGCGGTAGCCGAGACGGGACTGGCGGCGGGTCCGGTTGTAGAACGCCTCGATGAAGTCGAAGACAGCCAACTCGAGCTGGTGGCGCGTCGACCAGTACTGGCGGTCGAGCAGCTCGGTCTGCAGGGTGGCGAAGAAGCTCTCGGCCACCGCGTTGTCAAAGCAGTCGCCGACCGTCCCCATCGGCCCGACCAGGCCGGCGGCCCGCAGCGCCCGGCCGAAGGCCAGGGAGGTGTACTGCCCAGGCGCCATCGCTGTGACAGATCACCCCTTCGACGTCGATTCCCCGCCTCACCCAGGCCGCCATGTTGAGCGCGTCGAGCACGAGGCTGGTTGTCATCGTCCCTGACGTCTTCCATCCCACGATCCGCCGGGAGAAGGCGTCGACGACGAAGGCCACGTACACGATGCCCGACCACGTCGAGCAGTAGGTGAAGTCGGCCACCCACTTCTCGTTGGGACGGCTGGCGCTGAAGTCCCGCCCTCAGCTCCGGAGGATCCGCCTTCCCTCGGCCGTCGCTTTCAGGCTGCCGCCGGGCTCGACCATCGATCTCACCAGTGCGAGGGCAGTCGGGCCAAGCGGTTCACCTGAGAAGCAGACCAGGTGCCAAGGCCGGTCGATGGGGGTGCCAGGGCACGCCCGCACGGTGACGGACCCCTGGGACATGCGTTCGGCGGTGGCGTCGAAGGAGATCAACCCCACCCCCAGCCCCATCTCCACGCCTCGCTCGATGGCGGCGTTGGATCCGAGGATCATCGTGGGGCGGGCAATGCCCAGCTCGGCGAGCAGGGCCTCGGCTGCGGCGCGCGTCCCGGATCCCGGTTCGCGCAACAGCCAGGTCTCACGGGCCGGGTTGTGCACCGGATCGGCACCGTGCGTCCGTGGCGTCGCCGAGGCGGGACCGATGACGACGAGCCGGTTCTCGCCACGGGCCAGGGTGTCCGCCGGTACGGCGACCGGCGGCCGCCCGGCTACGACGAGGTCGGCCTCGTGGTGGCGCAAGGCCTCCCACACCGTCGT
>JALYHF010000145.1 GCA_030776745.1 Actinomycetota bacterium
GCGCAGTTGCTCGGCATGCTGACCTCGGCGAAGCCGACGTCGATCGTCTCCACACCACCGAGGAGGTTGAGGATGGTGATGCGGGCGGCCAGAACAGATGCGCTGTTGGGACCGATCCTGATGAAGCTGGGGTCCTCAGCGGGCGTGGTGACCTGCACCACCGGGGCCAAGACCCCGGTGGGGGCCACGAGGGGAAGCAGCACGCCCTCGACCAGATCCTCGAGCCCGATGGGGTTGTCCGTGCCGAAGAGATCGACGTCCGCGATGTTCCAGCCCACGTCGAACACGGGCCGGTTGTCCACGCACCGGGCCGTGGCCTCGGCCTCGATGGCGTTGAGGTTGAGGAGGCTGGTGGCCTCGTCGAGGACGTCCTGGTTTTCGAGGACGGCCCCGGCGGGGGCGACGACGTCGAGGTTGTCGACGGCGCCGTAGGCCCGGGCGTTGAACGGCCCGTCCTCGATGCGGTCGTTGTCGGTGGCCTCGGTGAGGATGGGTGCGATGTCGTCGGCCAGGTGGGCCTGGGCCCTACCCCGGCCGGTCGAGTCGATGACGAGGGTGGCCAGCGGCACTGCGACCGGTGCCGCCTCGACGGAGTCACCTCCCGGAGGGTAGGCGGCGCGGACGTCAGGGCTGCGGGCGATGGGAACGAGACCACGGGCCTCGAGCCCGAAGGCATGCGCGGTGCTGGCGCGGGCCGGCTCCGCGGCTGCCGGCGCCGCGGCGGCCACTGCGAGGGCCAAGGCGAATGTGGCTACTAAGACCTTCTTCATTGCTTAGCTCCTCGTTGTGTGTAGTCCGTGGACTTCCCGCCACGGGTCGTGATCGAACTGCACCAGGTGGGACGACCGTACCAGTTTGGGCTGCGCGTCAGGCTGAATCCCCGCCGGACGGGGGGACTCTAACCCGGGTCCCGAGGGCTGGCAAGAAGCGTCCACATTTCCACGACGCGACCACCAGCGGTTCACCTCAGAGCCCACGATTTCCCTCCGTCTCGCTACAGACGGGCGGGGGCGGGCCCGATGACGGGGCTTGCACCGTTTTTCTTCCGGCGGGCGCCGATAAGCTTTGGCGGACCGCCAAGAGGTTCACCGAGGGAGAGGCACGTGCCCGCGACCGTGGTGGTCGGGACCCAGTGGGGCGACGAGGGCAAGGGCAGGTTCACCGACCTGCTGGCCAAGGAGATGCACCTCGTCGTGCGCTACCAGGGCGGTCACAACGCCGGGCACACGATCGTGGTGGACGGGCAGACCTTCGCCCTCCAGCTGATCCCGAGCGGGGTGCTCTACGGCCACATCACACCCGTCATCGGAAATGGCGTGGTGGTCGACCCCTCGGTGCTGCTGGCCGAGGTGGACGGCCTGGAGGCCAAAGGAGTGGACTGCGGGCGGGTCAAGGTGAGCGGCAACGCCCACCTGGTGATGCCCTACCACGGCGAGCTCGACCGGGTGACGGAGCGCCGCCTGGGCGGGAACAAGCTGGGGACGACCAAGGGGGGGATCGGCCCGGCCTACGCCGACAAGGCGTCGCGGGTGGGCCTGCGGGTCCAGGACCTCCTCGACCCCAAGATCTTCCGCCAGAAGCTGGACGTGGTGCTCAAGGAGAAGAACGCCATCCTGGCCAAGGTGTACAACCGCCTCCCGCTGTCGGCTGACGAGATCGCCGAGCACTACCTGGGCCGGTACGCCCCTCGGATCGAGCCCATGATCGCCGACACCGTCGGGTTGGTGCACGAGGCGCTGGCCGCCGGCCGCCAGGTCATGTTGGAAGGGGCCCAGGCCACCTTCCTCGACCTCGACCACGGCACCTATCCCTTCGTGACGTCCTCCAACCCGGTGGCCGGTGGCGCCTGCACGGGCGCCGGGATCGGCCCCCGCGACGTCGAGCGGGTCATCGGCATCGCCAAGGCCTACGTCACCCGGGTGGGATCGGGACCCTTCCCCACCGAGCTGCACGACGAGCTGGGGGACGTGATCGTGGAGCGGGGCCACGAGTACGGGGTGAACACCAAGCGCCGGCGTCGCCCGGGCTGGTTCGACGCGGTCATGATGCGCCACGCCGTGCGCCTCAACTCCCTGACCGAGATCGCCCTGACCAAGCTCGACATCCTCGACACCTTCGACACGGTCAAGGTGTGCGTGGCCTACGAGACCGAGGGCGCCATCCACGACCAGCTGCCGTACCACCAGTCGGTGCTCCACAAGGCCCGGCCGGTGTACGAGGAGCTGCCCGGCTGGAAGACGAACCTCAGCGCGGCCACCTCGCTCGACGACCTTCCCGCCGCCGCCCGGGACTACGTGGCCTTCCTGGCCGACCAGGCCGGCGTGCCCGTGCGCCTGGTGAGCGTGGGCCCGGCTCGGGACCAGTTCGTCCACCTGGGGGCCTGATGCGAGTGTGCGTGGTGGGCACGGGTGGCCGGGAGCACGCCCTGGCCCACGTGCTCGGGCGCACCGCCGAGGTGGTCCGTGCTGCGGGGCCCGCGGACGACGTCGAGGCCGACCTGTACGTCATCGGCCCGGAGCAACCGCTGGTCGACGGGCTGGCCGACCGCCTCCGCCAGAAGGGCCACTTGGTCTTCGGGCCGGGCGCCGACGGAGCCCGCCTGGAGGGTTCCAAGGCCTGGATGAAGGGCGTGCTCGCCGCCGCCGGGGTCCCCACCGCCCGCTCGGAGGCCTTCACCGAGCTGGAGCCGGCCGTCGCCTTCCTTCGGACCCTGCCCGGCCTCTACGTGGTGAAGACCGACGGGCTGGCGGCGGGAAAGGGGGTGCTGGTCACCGAGTCCCTGGCCGAGGCGGTCGAAGACGTGCGAGCCAAGCTGTCCGGCTCGGCCTTCGGCGACGCCGGCCGCACCGTCGTGATCGAGGAGGGCCTTCGGGGCCCGGAGCTGTCGCTGCTGGCGCTGTGCGACGGCCGCCGGGCCGTCCCCCTGGCGCCGGCCCGGGACTTCAAGCGGGCCCGGGACGGCGACGTTGGGCCGAACACGGGGGGGATGGGGGCCTACTCGCCGGTCCCGGAGGCGGACGCCGACCTGGTGGGGGCGGTGATGACGATGGCCGTGGAGCCCACGCTGGCCGTGCTGCGCGCCGCCGGCGTCGACTATAGAGGGGTGCTCTATGCCGGCCTCATGCTCACGCCCGACGGGCCCAAGGTGCTCGAGTACAACGTGCGATTCGGCGACCCGGAGGCGCAGGTCGTGCTGCCCCGCCTCTCGAGCGACCTGACCGTCATGCTGGCCGAGGCCGCCGCCGGGAACCTGCGGGCCGAGCCCGCCTTCGTCGACGACGCCTGTGTCACCGTCGTCCTGGCCGCCGCCGGCTACCCGGGACCGCCACGAACCGACGACGTGATCACCGGGATCGAGGAGGCCGAGTCCGTCGAGGGGGTGGTCGTGTTCCACGCCGGGGCGGCCGCCACCGAGGGAGGCCGGCTCGTCACCAGGGGTGGCCGGGTCCTCGACGTGACCGCCCTCGGCCCCACCCTCGGGGAGGCCCGGCGACGGGCCTACCAGGCGGTCACCCACATCTCCTTCCCCGGCGTGCAGTATCGAAGGGACATCGCAGCATGAAGGTGGCCGTGCTCATGGGCTCGCCCAACGACAGGGAGAAGATGCGGGGGGCGTCGGAGATGCTCGAGCGCTTCGGTATCGAGGTGGACGAGCAGGTCCTCTCCGCCCACCGCAACCCCACCGCCGTGGCCGCCTTCGCCTCGACGGCGCGCCACGAGGGGTACGCGGCGGTGATCTGCGGGGCCGGCATGGCCGCCCACCTGGCCGGGGTGGTGGCCGCCCACACCACCCTTCCGGTGGTCGGCGTGCCCTTGTCCGGTGGCGCCCTGAACGGCGTCGACGCCCTCTACGCCACCGTGCAGATGCCGAGGGGGGTGCCGGTGGCCACGGTGGCAGTGGACGGCGCCGCCAACGCCGGAGTCCTGGTGGCCGAGATGCTCTCGATCACCGACGCGGCCATAGCCGACCAGCTGGCCGACTTCCGAGCCGGCGGGAGCCGGTGAGCGGAACGACGCCAGCCGAGGTGAGGGCGTGATCCCCCGCTACTCCACGCCGGAGATGGCGGCGCTGTGGACCGACGAGGCCCGCTTCACGGCCTGGCTCGAGGTGGAGGTGCTGGCCGTGGAGGGGTGGGCGCGGCTGGGAGTGGTCCCGGAGGACGCCGCCCGCGCCGTGCGGGAGCGGATGCCGACGGTGACGCCGGAGGTCGTCCAGGCCATCGGCGAGCGCGAGGCCGTCACCGACCACGACGTGGCCGCCTTCGTGGATGTGGTCCAGGCCGCCATAGGCCCGCCCGAGGGCAACTGGCTGCACTACGGGCTCACCTCGTCGGACGTGGTCGACACCGCACTGTGCCTGACGCTCCGCAACGCCGCCGACCTGTTGATCGAGGCCAGCGGCGCCCTGGTGGCGGTGCTCAAGGAGCGCGCCCTCGAGTTCCGGGACACGCCGATGGCGGGCCGGACCCATGGTGTCCACGCCGAGCCCACCACCTTCGGCGCCAAGCTGGCCCTGTGGTGCCTCCAGGCGGACCGCGACCGCCAGCGCCTCCGAGCCGCCCGTCACCGGGTGGCGGTGGGCAAGCTGTCGGGCGCGGTGGGGACCTACTCCAACGTGGACCCCCAGGTGGAGGCCCACGTCTGCCAGCGCCTCGGGCTCCGGGCCGAGCCGGCCACCCAGGTGGTGGCCCGGGACCGCCACGCCGAGTACCTGTGGGCCTGCGCGTGCGTCGGGGCCAGCGTCGAGCTGTTCGCCACCGAGGTGCGTCATCTGCAGCGCACCGAGGTGCGGGAGGCAGCGGAGCCGTTCGGGGCCGGCCAGAAGGGGTCGTCGGCCATGCCCCACAAGCGCAACCCGATCACCTGCGAGCGCCTCTCCGGCCTGGCCCGGGTGCTGCGGGGATACCTGGCGGCGGGCTTGGAGGACGTGGCCCTCTGGCACGAGCGCGACATCTCCCACTCGTCGGTGGAGCGGGTGGTCCTGCCCGACGCCAGTCTGGTGGCCCACTACGTCCTCCAGCGGATGGCGCGCGTGGTGGAGGGCCTCGAGGTCGACGCCGGGCGCATGCGGGAGAACCTGGACCGCTCCCACGGCCTGGTGTTCAGCCAGCCGGTCCTGCTGGCCCTGGTGGGAGCGGGCGTCCCTCGCGACGCCGCCTACCGGATCGTGCAGCGCAACGCCATGGCCGCCTGGGAGCAGGGCAAGGACTTCCGCACCCTGCTGGAGGGCGATCCCGACGTGAGCGTGCACGCAGAGGTCCTCGACCAGGCCTTCGACCTCCGGCGGGCGCTGCGCCACACTGGTCGGGTCTTCGACCACCTGGAAGGGGTCGGCCCATGAGCCTCCGTCCCATCTACTCGGGCAAGGTCCGCGACATCTACGACGCCGGTGACGGGAACCTGCTGCTGGTGGCCTCGGACCGCATCTCCGCCTACGACGTGGTGATGGTCGAACCCGTCCGCGACAAGGGCCGGGTGCTGACGGCCATGACCGCCTTCTGGCTCGAGCACCTGGCCGACGTCGCACCCAGCCACCTGGTCTCGGTGGCCCTCGAGGACTTCCCCGAGGGGGCCGAAGGGATCGCCGACGCCGCCGGGCGCACCATGCTGGTGCGCAGGGCCGAGATGCTCCCCATCGAGTGCATCGTGCGGGGCTACCTCTCGGGCTCGGCCTGGAAGGAGTACCAGGTCTCCGGCACGGTGCACGGTGCTCCCCTGCCCCCTGGGTTGCCCCAGTCGGCCAGGCTGGCCGAGCCGATGTTCACCGCCTCCACCAAGGCCAGCGGCGAGGGCGTCCACGACGAGAACATCTCCTTCGAGCAGGCGTGCGACCTGGTGGGCCGGGAGACGGCCGAGGCGGCCCGCCGGATCAGCCTGGCTGCCTACCTCCGGGCGGCAGGGTGGGCGGCCGAGCGGGGAATCATCATCGCCGACACCAAGTTCGAGCTCGGCTTCATCGACGGGGAGCTCGCCCTCTGCGACGAGGTGCTCACACCGGACTCGTCGCGCTTCTGGCCCGCCGGCCAGTGGGTGGCGGGCACCACCCCGCCCTCGTTCGACAAGCAGCCGGTGCGGGACTGGCTGGAGGGCACCGGCTGGGACAAGAAGCCGCCGCCTCCCCACCTGCCACCCGAGGTGGTCGAGTCCTCCCGGGAGCGCTACGTCAGTGCCTACGAGCGCATCACCGGCCGGCGCTTCGCCGACTGGCCGGGGGTCCGGGGGTGAGGTACCAGGTGCTGGTGGAGGTGAGCCTGCGCCCCGGCATCGCCGACCCCCAGGGCTCCACCATCGAGCGGTCCCTGCCTGCTCTGGGCTTCGAGGGCGTGGAAGGGGTGCGAGTGGGCAAGGCCATTCGTTTCTCGCTCGAAGCGCCGGACGAGCCGGGCGCCCGCCGGCGGGCCGAGGAGCTGTGCCAGCGCCTGTTGACCAATCCGGTCATCGAGGAGGCCCGCGTCGAGGTCGGCCGGTGACGGCGCGAATCGGAGTCGTCCTCTTCCCGGGCTCGAACTGCGAGCACGACGTGGTGGAGGCGGTCCGGGCGCTGGGCGGCCGGGCCGACATCGTCTGGCACGGCGACGCCGTCCTGCCCGACCTCGACGCCGTGGTGCTTCCCGGCGGCTTCGCCCACGGTGACTATCTCCGCCCCGGCGCCATCGCCCGGTTCTCGCCGGTGATGGGCGCCGTCGAGCGGTTCGCGGCCGAGGGTGGGCCCGTGATCGGGATCTGCAACGGGTTCCAGGTCCTCACCGAGGCGGGGCTTCTGCCCGGGGCCCTCCAGAAGAATGCCGGGCTCAAGTTCTTGTGCACGACGGTGGAGGTACGGGTGGAGACGGCCAAATCGGCCCTCACGGTGGCGGCTGCCCCCGGCCAGGTCCTGCGCATCCCCATCAACCACTTCGAAGGCAACTACACCTGCTCGGAGCGGGCGCTGGCCGAGCTGTGGGACGAGGACCGCGTCGTCCTGCGCTACGTCGTCAACCCCAATGGCTCCACCGACGCCATCGCCGGGATCTGCAACGCCGGGCGGAACGTGGTGGGCCTCATGCCCCACCCCGAGCGCGCCAGCGACCCCCTGCTGGGCTCGGGGGACGGGCGGGTGCTGCTGGAATCGCTGATCAGCGGGACGGCCGGCGGTGCCCACCGCGTCGCCAGCCCCCCGGCGCAACCAGAGGCGGTGACGGTGCCGCCCTCGGCCTAGCCCGGGGTGCCGCGCCCTGCGCCGAGCTTCGCCGGCCGGCGCTCAGGCGGCGTCGGCGCCGCCCCGGCGGATGCCGGCTCGCTTCAACACGGCGGCGTCCACCCCGGCTTCCCGCCAGGCGCTGTAGGAGATGCCCTTGCGCTGCCCGTACTCCCTCGCCGCGCTCACGAAGTCCTCCTCGAGGGCGCTGAGGTCCACCACGTCGGACTTGGAGGCGAGCTCGTTCTGCAGGTTCATGCGCTCTTGGACGAGCTGGAGGCGGGTGAGGGGGTCGGCCCCCTCCAGGCGGTTCTCGATGTCGGCCAGACGCCTCTCGATCGACTCGGCTGTGCGCTTCCGCCCCCGCTTTGGCCGGTGGGCTTCGAGTGCCTCGAGGTAGCGGCGCACGGCCCTTCCCTGGTCTCTTCCAAGGGCCAGGGCCTGCTTGTGCTCCTGCGACATCGGTGATTTCGTCCGCTTGGTCTTCGTTGCCATGAGTCGAGTATCGCTCGCCGATGTAGGTATTTCAAGTCAATGCCCTGGCGCGCATTGACGACGGGCTCCCGACGGTTCCGTCCGGTATTTCCGGGCTGGCCGGCGCCGGTACGGTGTCGGGCATGGACGACGTGATCCACCGGGCATTGGGCCTCGCCGACGAGGAGGCGGCGGCCATCGAGCGCCTCCTGGGCCGCCCGCCGAACCACCTCGAGCTGGCCATGTACGCCGTCATGTGGAGCGAGCACTGCTCGTACAAGTCGTCGCGCCTCCACCTGCGCCGCCTGCCCACCGAGGCGGCCCACGTCCTGGTGGGGCCGGGCGAGAACGCCGGCGTCATCGACGCCGGAGGCGGTGTGGCCGTGGCCCTGCGCATCGAGAGCCACAACCACCCCTCCGCCGTCGAGCCCTACCAGGGGGCGGCCACGGGTGTGGGCGGGATCCTGCGGGACATCTTCACCATGGGGGCGCGGCCCATCGCCGTCATGGACTCGCTGCGCTTCGGCCCCCTCGACGATCCCCGCAGCCGCTGGATCTTCGAGGGCGTGGTCAGCGGCATCTCCGGGTACGGCAACGCCGTGGGGGTGCCCACCGTGGGCGGTGAGGTGGTCTTCGACGCCTGCTACGCCGGCAACCCCTTGGTCAACGTGTTGTGCGTCGGCGCCATGCCCAAGGAGCGCCTGGTGCTGGGCCGGGCCTCGGGCATCGGGAACCTGGCCGTGCTGTTGGGCTCCACCACCGGGCGCGACGGCATCGGCGGGGTGAGCGTGCTGGCGTCGGCCGGCTTCGGCTCGTCGACGCCGGGAGCGGGCGAGCCCGCCGACGAGCAGCAGGCCAAGCGCCCGGCTGTCCAGGTGGGCGACCCATTCGAGGAGAAGCGCCTCATCGAGGCCTGCCTCGACCTGCTCGACGCCGGCCTGGTGGTCGGCATCCAGGACCTCGGGGGGGCCGGCCTCACGTGCGCGGCCAGCGAGACGGCGTCCCGAGGCGGCGTGGGCATGGACGTCTACGTGTCGGAGGTGCCCGAGCGGGAGCCGGGTATGCAGCCGTTCGAGGTGATGACCAGCGAGAGCCAGGAGCGGATGCTGGCCATCGTCTCGCCCGACGACCTCGAGCGGGTGATGGCGGTCTGCCGTCGCTGGGAGGTGCGGGCCTCGGTGGTGGGCACCGTGACGCCGGGTGGGCGGTTCCGCGTCCTGGACCGCCCCGACGGGGAGGTCCTGGCCGACGTGCCCGCTGCCTCGCTGCACGAGGACGCGCCTCTGTACGACCGGCCGATGGCCCCACCGGCCGGGCTGGACGAGCTGCGGGCCGACGACCCCGCCGGCCTGCCGGCGCCGCCGGACTGCGGTAGCGACCTGCTGGACCTGCTCGTTGACCCCTCCTGGGTGTACCGCCAGTACGACCACCAGCTGTTCCTCAACACCGTGGAGGCGCCGGGTGGCGACGCCGCCGTCCTGCGGCTCAAGGCACCGGGGCTGGCCTCCTCGGCCACCGCCGGGCTGGCCCTGTCCACCGACGGCAACGCCCGCTGGTGCGCCCTCGACCCCCGTCAGGGCGCCGCCATGGCAGTGGCCGAGGCGGCGCTGAACGTGGCCTGCGCCGGCGCCCGGCCTGCCGCCGTCGTCAACTGCTTGAACTTCGGCAACCCCGAGCATCGCGAGGTGATGTGGCAGCTCTCGGAGGCCATCGACGGCATGGCCGCGGCCTGCACCGCCCTGGGCCTTCCGGTGGTGGGCGGCAACGTCAGCCTCTACAACGAGAGCGGCGGGCGCGACATCGACCCCACCCCCGTGGTGGGGGTGGTCGGCCTCATCGACCGCCTCGAGCGCCCGCCTCCCGGCGTTCGCCTGGTGGAGGGGGGTCGGCTGCTCCTGCTGGGCCGGTCCGTCCCCGGGCTGGGCGGTTCCCTGTGGGCGCTGCGGGCCCACGGTCACCGAGGGGGCTGCCTCCCCCGGCTCGACCTCGACGCCCACCTCCGCCTCCTCGGCCTGGTCCAGGCCGTGGTGAGCGAGGGGCTGGCCGCCGGCATCCACGACGTGTCCGACGGTGGGCTCGGGGTGACGCTGGCCGAGATGGCGGTGCGCTCGGGAGTGGGCTTCCGTGCCGAAGGCCTGACCGGCCACCAGGAGCTCTTCTCGGAGTCGCCGTCCCGGGTGGTGGTGTGCGCCCACCCCAACGCCGCCCAGGAGGTAGCCCAACGGGCCCGGGCCGTCGGCGTGCCCGTGGCCGCCCTCGGCCGGGCCGGCGGGGAGCGCCTGGTGGTCGAGGGGCTGCTGGACGTGGGCCTGGCCGAGGCCCTCGACGCCTGGCGCGGCGCCATCCCGCGGGCGCTGTCGGCTTCTTCCGTTCCGAGTACATAGGGGGCGGATTCCGCCCCCTATGTACTCGGAACGCCGGTTCCGTCAGGGCCGGCGGGCCCGCAAGCCTTCGAGCAGGTGGTCGGGGACGTCGAGGTCGCCTCGGCCCACCCCCACCCGCAGGTCCGGCTTGTAGGTGCCGTGGTGGTCGGACCCGCCGGTCACGGCCAGTCCGTGGCGCTCGGCGAGGGCGACCAGCTCCCGCCGCTCGTCGGAGGTGTAGCGACCGTAGAGGGCCTCGAGGCCGCCGAGGCCCAACCCGGCCAGGTGGCCCACCTTGGAGTCCAGCTCGGCCGGCTCGAGCTCCAGGCTGAGGGGATGGGCCAGGACGGCCACGCCCCCCGAGGCCCGCGCCAGCTCGATGGCGCGGGCCGGCTCCAAGCGAGGCTTCTCTACGTAGCCCGGGCGCCCCTTGGCCAGCCACCGGTCGAACGCCTCCTGCACCGAGCCGGCCGCCCCGTTGGCCACCAGGACGGCGGCGGCGTGCGGCCGGCCCCCGCCCTGGCCGCCGGCCTCGGCTTCCAGCTCCTCGTGGGTGATGGGCAGGCCGAGCTCCCGGAGCCGCTCCACCAACGCCACGTTGCGGTCGTCCCGACCCTGCTGCAGCCCCGTCAGCTCGGCCTGCAGGGGACCGTCGCCGGGCTCCACGAAGTAGACGAGCAGGTGCATGGTCCCCGGAGCGTTGGCGCAGGAGATCTCACAGCCGGGGACCAGCTCCACGCCGAGCTCGCCGGCCCGGGCACCGGCCTCGGCCAGCCCGTCCAGGCGGTCGTGGTCGGTGAGGGCCACCGTGGCGCACCCGGCCGCCGCCGCCAGCTCCGGGATGCGCCCGGGCTCGTCCGAGCCGTCGGAGACGGTCGAATGGGTGTGGAGGTCGATCACCCGCCGCAGGTTAGGCCGAGGCGGTCAGCGGGCAGGCCGCCGGCGTGCGCGAACATGGTGGGGTGACCTCTCCTGGACTGGGCTCGGGAGCCGGACCGTCGAGCCGTGATCACGACGACCACCCCAAGGAGGCGTGCGGCGTCTTCGGGGTGTACGCGCCGGGGCTGTCCGTCGCCCACCTGACCTTCGACGGTCTGTACGCCCTGCAGCACCGGGGCCAGGAGTCGGCGGGGATGGCCGTCAGCGACGGGGACACGATCACCATCGTCAAGGACATGGGGCTGGTCACCAACGTCTTCGCCGACCGGACCCTGGCGCCGCTGAAGGGGCACCTGGCCATCGGCCACACCCGCTACTCGACGACGGGCTCGAGCACCTGGCGCAACGCCCAGCCCGTGTACCGCGAGCCGGGAGAGTCCGGCTTCGCCCTGGGCCACAACGGCAACCTGACCAACACCGCCGAGCTGTCCCGGTCGGCCGGCATGCTGCCCGGCGTGGTGGCCAGCGACAGCGACCTGGTCGCCGAGCTGATCGCCGCCGCCTTCCCCTGCGAGGGCCAGGAGCGCAGCGACGGGCGGGACCTCGAGCGGGCCCTCGTGGCGGTGCTGCCTCGGGTGGAGGGCGCCTTCTCGTTCGTCCTCATGGACGCCGCCCACCTGATCGGCGTGCGAGACCCCAACGGCTTCCGCCCGCTGTGCCTGGGCAAGGTGGACACGGGTTGGGTGCTGGCGTCGGAGACGCCGGCCCTCGACGTCATCGGCGCCCACTTCGTGCGAGAGGTCGACCCGGGGGAGATGGTCGTCATCGACGCCACGGGGTGTCGCTCGGTGTACCCGTTCGCCGCCGAGCGGGTGAACCCGAAGCTGTGCATCTTCGAGTTCGTCTACTTCGCCCGCCCGGACAGCCACCTCTACGGCAAGGAGGTGCACGGCGCCCGCCGTCGCATGGGCGAGCTGCTGGCCGAGCAGGCTCCGGTGGCGGCCGACATGGTGATGGGAGTGCCGGATTCGGGAGTGCCCGCCGCCGAGGGCTACGCCCGCCGCAGCGGCATCCCCTATGGCCAGGGGCTGGTGAAGAACCGCTACATCGGCCGGACCTTCATCGCCCCCAGCCAGGAGATGCGCACCCAGGGCGTCCGCCGCAAGCTCAACCCACTCCGAGAGAACATCGCCGGCAAGCGGCTGGTGGTGGTGGACGACTCCATCGTGCGGGGCACCACGCAGCGCGCCATCGTGCGGATGCTCCGGGAGGCGGGGGCGGCCGAGGTGCACGTGCGGATCACCAGCCCTCCCTACAAGTGGCCCTGCTTCTACGGCATCGACACTGGCACCCGGGCCGAGCTGCTGGCCGCCAACATGTCCCTGGGCGAGATCCAGGACTACCTCGACGTCGACACCCTCGCCTACCTCGGCCTCGACAACCTGGTGCGGGCCATCGACGCTCCCGGTGCCGGTTTCTGCGGGGCCTGCCTGACCGGGGACTACCCCACCGAGGTGCCGGTCATGCTCGGGGCGAGCCGGCGGGCGGGATCTCCCGAGCGTGTCTGAGGGGGCGCCACCCCCCCAGCCCGAACCGGCAGGCACCACCTACGCCGCCGCGGGCGTCGACGTGGCCGCCGGCGAGCGGGCCGTCGAGCGCATCAAGGACAAGGTCCGTTCCACCTTCCGGCCCGAGGTCATCGGTGACGTGGGAGGGTTCGGCGGCCTCTTCGCCTTTCCTCACGACCGCTACCGCGAACCGGTGCTGGTCGGCTCCACCGACGGGGTCGGAACCAAGGCCCTGGTGGCCCAGGCCACCGGGCGCTTCGGCACCATCGGCCTGGACCTGGTCGCCATGTGCGTCGACGACCTCGTCTGCCAGGGGGCCGAGCCGCTCTTCTTCCTGGACTACATCGCCGTCGGCCGTCTCGACCCCGATCACATCGAGCAGCTCTTCGAGGGTGTGGCCAACGGGTGCCGCCAGGCCGGCTGCGCCGTCATCGGCGGGGAGATGGCCGAGCACCCCGGTGCCATGGAGCCGGGCGAGTTCGACCTGGTGGGCTTCGCCGTGGGCGTGGCCGAACGGGACGGGCTGATTACCGGCGACCGCCTGGGGGCGGGGGACGTCCTGGTCGGCCTGCCCTCTCCCGGGCTGCGCTCGAACGGCTACTCGCTGGCCCGCCGGGTCCTGCTCGAGCTGGCCGGCCGCTCGCTGGACGGTCCTGCCTACCCGGGGGCGCACCACACGCTGGCCGACGAGCTGCTGGAGCCCTCCGTCATCTACGCCCCCGCCGTGGGGGCGCTCCTGCGGGCCGTCGACGTGCGAGCCGTGGCCCACGTCACCGGCGGCGGCCTGCCCGCCAACCTGGCCCGCGTGCTGCCCGGCGGCTTCGACGCCGTCCTCCGGCGCGGCACCTGGGAGGTCCCGCCCATCTTCGGGGAGATCCAGCGGCTGGGTGACGTGGCCGACGACGAGATGGCCAGGGTGTTCAACCTCGGCGTCGGCATGGTGGTGGCCGTCGCCCCCGACGATGCCTTCCGCGCCATCGACCTCCTGCGCGAGCGGGGGCACCGGGCGGTGCAGATCGGCGAGGTGGTCCCAGGCCGGGGCGAGGTGCGGTTGGAGGGCTGACCGGCAGGGCCGCCGTGCCGGCTGGCCGTGCCGCCGGTCAGTAGGCCAGGAGGTCCCGGGCCGCCCTGGCGATGTCCTCGGTCTGGGGCAGGGTGGCCGCCTCGAGCGTCGGCTCGTAGCCGACGTGGGTGTCGGCGGCGCCGACCCGGCGCACCGGCCCGTCGAGGTCGCCGAACAGCTCCTCGCCGATCCACGACGCCACCTCGGCGCCGAACCCACAGGTCACCACGTCCTCGTGCACCACCAGCGCCTTGCCCGTCCGTCGCACCGACTCGGCCACCATCTCCTGGTCCCAGGGCACCAGGGTGCGCAGGTCGATGACCTCGATCGAGTGCCCACCCTCGTCCTCGAGCCAGGCCGCGGCCTGACGCGACCTCTCGACGGTGGCGCCGTAGGTGATCACGGTGAGGTCGTCTCCCCGCCGCACGCGACGGGCCCGCCCGAACGGGACGACGTAGCCCGATGGCGGGAGGGGGCCGGCGCTGTAGGCCTGGCGCAGCAGGTGCTTGTGCTCGAGGAACAGCACCGGATCGTGTCCCCGGAGGGCGGCCCGCAGCAGGCCGGCGGCGTCGACGGCCCGGGACGGGAAGGCCACGAGCAGCCCCGGGACGTGGGCGAAGATCGACTCCCCGCACTGCGAGTGCCAGATGGCCCCCCCGCCTCCCAGGTAGCCCCCGACGGGGACGCGCAGGACCATGGGACAGGTGAAGGCCCCGTTGGACCGCCAGCGGATGGTGGCCGCTTCGGTCTTGATCTGGTGCATGGCCGGCCAGATGTAGTCGAAGAACTGGATCTCGGGCGCCGGCCGGAGCCCCCGCAGCGCCTGGCCGACGGCTCGGCCCACGATGTTGGCTTCGGCCAGCGGCGTGTTGAAGCACCGGTCGGCCCCGAACGAGCGCTGCAGCCCGGCGGTGGTGCCGAACACCCCGCCCTTTCCCTCCACGTCGCCCAGCGTCGCCTCGCGTCCGTCGGCGACGTCCTGGC
Source organism: Actinomycetota bacterium (assembly GCA_030776745.1). Taxonomy (GTDB): domain Bacteria; phylum Actinomycetota; class Acidimicrobiia; order Acidimicrobiales; genus JALYHF01. Next base: position 14,509 of record JALYHF010000145.1, read on the forward strand.
CGAAGACGAGGATGCGCTCGTCGGCCGCCATCTGCTCGGCCAGGGTGCGCCGGATGGCCTCACCGAAGGAAACGACCTCACCGCTCTCCGCCTCCGACGGTTCCGGGCCTTCTGCGATCTCCGGCAGCACGTACACGTGCTCGGTGATGCTGCCGGGCTCCGGGCGGGCGGCGGCCATCGCCTGGCGAGCGGCGTCGGCCACGCAACGTCGAGCCTCATCCCGGACGGCGGCGGCCTGCTCGGAGGTCAGCACCCCGCCACGCACCAGGTCTCGCTCGAACAGCCGGATCGGGTCGTTGTCGGCCTCCTCGGCCAGCTCCTCGGCCAGGCGGTACTTGGTCTGGTCGTCCGAGCTCGAGTGCGAGTACGGCCGGGTGACGGTGGCGTGGACGAGGGCGGGCCCGGTGCCGGCACGGACACGGGCGATGGCCGCGGCCCCCCGCGCCCGCGCCGTGAAGTAGTCCCGCCCGTCGAAGCGGTCGACGGCCAGGCCGGGGAACCCCCGCACCAGCTCGGCCACCGGCGCCGGCGCCTGCTCCGAGGCGGCCACCGAGATGGCCCAGCCGTTGTCGGCCACGACGTAGAGGACCGGCAGGCGAAGGGTGCAGGCCGTGTTGAGGCTCTCCCAGAACTCGCCCTCCGAGGTGGCGCCCTCTCCGAGCGAGACGTAGGTCACCTCGTCGCCGTGGGCCTGGCAGCCGGGGAGCCCGGGGTGGCGGGCGATGTAGCGACCGGCCTCGGCGCAGCCCACGGCCGGTAGGCACTGGCTGCCGGTGGAGCTCGACTGGGTGACCACGTTCTTGTCCTTGGCTCCCCAGTGGCACGGCATCTGCCGGCCCCCCGACGCTGGGTCCTCCGCCGAGCCCACGGCTTGGAGAAGGATCTCGGTGGGGGTCAGGCCGAGCCCCAGCACCAGGGCACGGTCGCGGTAGTAAGGGAAGAACCAGTCGTAGCCGGGCCTGAGGTGGCGGGCCAGGGCCAGGAGGAGCGCCTCGTGGCCGGCCCCGGAGATGTGGAAGAAGGCCCGCCTCTGCTTCTGCAGGCTGATCTCGCGGTCGTCGAGGGCGCGAGAGACCAGCGCCAGCTTGAAGTCCTCGAGCAGCTCACCGTGGGGGATGCCGCGGTGGCGGGGCTGCTCGTGCACGGTGCCCGGGCCCTGGGTCTCCTCGATGGCGTGGGCCACCGCCGTCACCTCTCGTTCGGTCGCCGGGGGCGGGGAAAGGTCCGGATGAGCTGGGTGCGGGAGAGCTGGTCCATGCGACGCTCGGCCATCCGGTCGGCGGCCACGGTGGTGGTGATCTTGCCCGTCTGGGCGGCGGCGAGCACGGCGGCGGTGGTGTCGAAGATGCGCCGCACGTTGGCGTACGCCCGCTGCCGGTGGTATCCCCGAAGCTCCTCCGCGATGTTGATCACGCCGCCCGCGTTCACCACGTAGTCCGGTGCGTACAGCACTCCCGCCTCTTCGAGGAGCTGCACGCAGGCCCGGTCGGCCAGCTGGTTGTTGGCGCAGCCGACGACGGCGGCGCAGCGAAGTTCGGCGATCGTACCAGCGTGAAGGGCGCCGCCGAGGGCGCAGGGCGAGAAGACGTCGCACTCCACGGCGTGGGCCTTCTCCACCGGGGCCACCTCCACCCCCAGCTCCGTGGCCGCTCGGTCGAGGGCGGCCGGGCTGACGTCGCTCACCGTGACCCGGGCCCGCTCCTCGACCAGGTGTCGGGCCAGGTGGTAGCCGACCTTGCCCACCCCGCTGACCACGACGTGGCGGTCCTGGAGGACGGTGGTCCCCCACAGGTGGCGGGCCACCGCCTTCATGGCGTGGAGGACCCCGTAGGCCGTGGCCGCCGAAGGATCCCCGGAGCCGCCGAGGTACCGGCTCACCCCCGTCACCTGGGTGGTCTCCCGCCGGATCACGTCCATGTCCGGCTGGGTGGTGCCCACGTCCTCGGCGGTGATATAGCGCCCGCCCAGGGAGTCCACGAAGCGGCCGTAGGCGCGCAGCAAGGCCTCGGTCTTGTCCGTGGCGGGGTCGCCGATGATCACGGCCTTGCCGCCTCCGAGGTCGAGCCCGGCCACCGCCGCCTTGTAGGTCATGCCCCGGGCCAGCCGCAGCACGTCCTCGAGGGCGTCGTCCTCGCTGCGGTACGGGAAGAACCGGGTGCCGCCGAGGGCCGGTCCGAGGCGGGTCGAGTGGATGGCGACGATGGCCCGAAGGCCGGTGGGCCCGTCGTGGCAGAACACCACCTGCTCGTAGCCTCCCCCACCCATGCTGTCGAGCACCTTCACGGTGCGACGAGCGTACCGCCGGTCCTGCGCCCGCCGGCCGGGGGAACTAGTCCCAGCGGGCCACGCGGAATGGCTCCAACGGGGCATCGACGGCACTCGGGACGCCCCGTACCTTCGAGGCAGGAAAAGGACCGCTCTGAAGGGACCCGCAATGGCCGACCACGAACCACCCGACGCACTTCTCACGCCCGCCGAGGTCGCCGCCCTCTTCCGGGTGAACCCCAAGACGGTGACCCGCTGGGCGCGGGCCGGCAAGATCACCGCCGTTCGCACCCTCGGTGGCCATCGTCGCTTCCGGGCGGCGGAGATCCGGCGTTGTCTCGAGCAGATGGAGCAGCGGGCGCCGTAGCCGATGGCGCCGGGCCGGCAGCTAGGTTCCGCCCATGGGTGCCATCGAGGCGGTCACCTTCGACTTCTGGAACACGCTCGTCTACGAGCTGAGGGGGCACCTGCGGAGCCGGCGGATGGAAGCGTGGTCCGGGCTGCTCGAGGAGGCCGGCTTCGCCATGGAGCGCCTCCAGCTCGAGGCCGTCTACGACGGCGCCTGGGAGGCCTACGTCGCCTCCTGGAAGGCCAACGAGCAGTTCCGGGCGGCGGAGGCCGCCGAGCACATCATCGAGAACCTCGGCTTCGAAGTCCCCGCCGACGTGCGGGAGGCCCTCGTCGCCGCCTTCGCCCAGGCCAGCGAGAAGGCGGAGCTCCATCTGGCCGACGGGGTCCCGGAGTGCCTGCGGAGGCTCAAGGACGCCGGCGTGAGGCTGGGGATCATCTGCGACGTCGGCTTCACGCCGTCCACGGCGCTGCGTGACCACCTCATCCGCCACGGCGTGCTGCCCTTGTTCGACCACTGGTCGTTCTCCGACGAGGTGGGCGCCTACAAGCCGTCGGCCGTCATCTTCCAGCACGCCCTCGACGGGCTCGGGAGCCCGGTGCCGCAGCGGGTGGCGCACGTGGGCGACATCCGGCGCACCGACGTGGCCGGGGCCCGGGCCATGGGCATGGTGTCGGTGCGCTACACCGGGATCAGCGACGACGAGTCCCAGCCGGAGCCCGAAGCCGACCACGTCATCGCCCACCACGAGGAGCTGCCCGCCGTCCTCGGCATCGCCACCTGAGGGGCGGGCCAGCCGATGGCCGCGCCGGCCGGCTGGCGCGCCGGAGCCGGGCGCCCTCGAGGGCACGCCCGGCTCGTCGGTGTTGCGGTGCTCTTCCCTCCGGTCAGCCCCTGGCCTTGCCGATGGCCAGTCCGAGGAAGATGCCCACCAGCAAGCTCACGCTGCCGGTGACCATCGTCGCCATCATGCCGGCCTGCGTCGCCGCCTGGGTGGCCTGGGCCCCCGCCGTGGTGGCGGCGTGAGCGGCCTGTGCCGTCTCGAGGGCGTGGATCCGCTCCTGCAGGTCCTTGCCTTCCATTGCCATGTTTTCGTCCTTTCGGTTCGTTGTCCGTGTGTCGTCTGTCGGAACTGACCGTGGGCCAGCGCTCCTACCGAGCCCCGCCATCCGTGGTGGGATAGCTCTCCCGCCTGGCGTCTCCCCGGTCCCTGCGAGCGACCCCGGCCAGGCCGGCCAGGCCCAACAGGCCGAGGGAAACGACGATCTTCTTCATGCTGGGTCTCTCCTCGGGTCGTGTGCTCCGAGGGAGACGGGCGTCGCCGCACCGGAGGTGTTCGTGGCTGGATCCTCAACCGCCCGCCCCCCATACCCGGAGGCGAGCAACCGAAACCTGGCCGGCCCCGGGCACCGGCAGGGGCTCAGCCGGAGCGGCTTCCGCCCGGGCCGTCCAACAGCTTGGCGATGGGGCTTTCGTCGAGCTCGCGCAGGAGCTGGGCCACGTCCTCGTAGACGGCGATGGCTCCCGCTTCCTCCAGCTCCTGGCGGCTGATCCCTCCGGTCAGCACGCCCACGAAGCGAAGGTCGCACTTGGCCGCCGCCTCTATGTCCCAGACCGTGTCGCCCACCACCAGGACGTCGGCCGGGTCCAGCCCGATGGCGTCGAGGGCCACCCGGAAGATGTCCGGCGAGGGCTTGCTGTTCTCCACGTCGTCCTTTTTGGTGACGTGATCGATGACGTCGTCGGGGGGCGCCACGGCCTCCAGCATGGCCTCGAGCTCGTCCTCACTGGCCGAGGAGGCCAGCACGACCATGGCGCCTCGCCGGCCGACCTCTTGCAGCAGGTCGCTGGCGCCGGGAAACGCCTCGATCTCGGGCATCAGCTTCTTGAAATGACGGGTGTGGCCGTCCGAGGCCTCCTCGCTCTCGTGGCCCAGCAGCTCCTCGACGAGCTGATCGCTTCCCATGCCGATGAGACGGTGGATGGCCGACATCGAGATGGTCTCGCCCGCCTCCCGGACCCCCCGGGCCCAGGCCAGCGTGTGCAGGTAGTTGGTGTCGACGAGCGTGCCGTCGACGTCGAAGATGACAGCGGAAGAGGGCATGAGGGGTGCTTACCACGGTCCCGGTCCCTTCCGTTAATCGCCGCCATTCGGCGCGCCAGCCGCCCCATCCGGGCATTTCGTTGTATCAAACTAGGCGGGGAAGCGCTCTTGACCGGGACGCTGTGGTGAGACGACGGTCGCCATGGGGGTGACGTTGGAGTTCGGAGTACTGGGCCCTCTCGAGGTAACCGAGCTGGGGCGGCCGGTGGCGTTGTCCGGCGGCAAGGCACGCTGCCTCCTGGCCACGCTGCTCGTGCACCGGGGCCGAGTGCTCTCCACTGACCGGCTCATCGAGGAGCTCTGGGAGGAGAACCCACCGGCGGACGCGGCCAACGCCTTGCAGGTCAAGGTCTCCCAGCTTCGACGAGCCATCGGGCCAGCGCGCCTCGTGACCCGATGCCCGGGGTACTCGCTGGAGGTGGAGCCGCACGACGTCGACGCCGTCCGCTTCGAGCGGTTGGTGCGCCAGGGCCGCCAGGCGGTGGCCCGGGGAGCATGGCAGGAGGCGGGCACGGCCCTGAGGGAGGCAGGCGAGCTGTGGCGCGGCCCGGCGCTGGCCACCGTGGACGGCACTTCCGTCCGCATAGAGGCCCGACGCCTGGAGGAGGCCCGCCTGAACGCCCTGGAGGACCGGATCGACGCCGAGCTGGCCCTCGGCCTGCACCGGGAGCTCGTCGGGGAGCTCCAGGCGCTGGTGAGCGAGCATCCGTTCCGCGAGCGGCTGTGGGCGCAGCTGATCCTCGCCCTGTACCGCTCCGGTCGCCAGTCGGAGGCCCTGCGGGTCTACCAGCAGGCCCGCCAGGCGCTGGTCGAGCAGCTCGGGCTCGAGCCGGGGGTCGAGCTGCGGAGGATGGAGGCGGCGGTCCTGGCCCAGGACCCTTCCCTGGGGACGCCCCCCCCGCCCCCGGCGGTCGGCGAAGCCCTGCCCTCCACGTCGTCCTCTCCGGTGGCCCTGACCCGGTTCGTCGGACGCCAACAGGCGCTGGCTTCCGTCTGCGCCATGCTGGGCGACGCCCGCCTGGTGACCTTGACCGGAGCGGGTGGCGTGGGCAAGACGCGCCTGGCCCTCGAGGCCGTGGCCACCCTGCGGACGTCCGTCGCCGACGGCGTGTGGGTGGTCGAGCTCGGGCGGGTGACCGACGGCGCCGCCGTCCCGTGGGCCGTGGCGTCCGTGCTGGGGGTCCGCGACGTGGGCGGCTCCGGTCCACCCCAGCGCCTGGAAGACCGGCTGGTCCGCTTCGTGCGCAGCAAGCGACTCCTCCTCGTCCTCGACAACTGTGAGCACGTCGTGGCGGCAACGGCCAGCATCGTCGAGGAGCTCCTGCGCGGGTGCGACCAGCTGCGGGTGCTGGCCACCAGCCGGGAGCCGCTCGCGGTGCCGGGGGAGGTCCGGTGGCGCGTCCCTTCGCTCGAGGTTCCCGAGGCCGATGTGGAGGACCCCGAGGTGATCGGGGCGTCGGAGGCCGTCCAGCTCTTCGTCGATCGAGCGTCTGCCGTCCAGCCCGGGTTCTCGCTCACTTCCGAGACGGCGCCGGCCGTGGCCGAGATCTGCCGGCGCCTGGACGGGATCCCGTTGGGCATCGAGCTGGGCGCTGCTCGGGTCAACGCCCTGCCCGTGACCGAGATCTCCTCTCGCCTCGACGACCGCTTCCGCTTCCTGGTGGGCGGCGCCCGTACCGCCCTGCCGCGACACCAGACCCTTCGCGCCCTCGTCGAGTGGAGCTACGACCTGCTCTCCGAGGACGAGCGCCTCGTCTTCGAACGGCTCTCCCTGTTCGTCGCCGGCGCCTCCCTCGACGCCGCCGAGCGGGTGTGCGCCGGCGCCGGCGTCGACGAGAGCAGCGTGGTGGAGGTGATCGGCAGGCTGGTGGACAAGTCCCTTCTGGTGGCCGTGGAGGGTGTCGGCGGCCGGGTCCGCTACCGGATGGCGGAGACGCTCAGGGAGTACGGCCGGGAGCGCTTGGTGGCCAGCGGCGGGCACGACGAGGCGCGCCGCCACCAGGGCGAGTGGTTCGTCACGCTGGCCGAGGCGGCCGAGCCGGCCGCGTGGGGATCACGGCAAGAGGAGTGGTTGGGGCGTCTCGACGAGGACCACGACGACATCCGCAGCGTCCTGGACTGGCTGGTGCACGCGCCCGAGCCCGAGCTGGCCCTGCGTCTGGGTGGCGCCCTGGGCTGGTACTGGTACGTGCGAGGTCGCCAACGCGAGGGACGTGACCGGCTCGAAGCCGGCTTGTCCGTCGCCCACGGCGGCCAGGTGTCGGCTCGAGTGCGGGCCAAGGCGTTGGCGTGGGCCGGCTACCTGGCCCAGGCCGACCTCGATGTCGATACCGCCGTCGCGCTGTGCGAAGAGGCACTCTCGCTGGTCGCCGGCTGCGACGACCCTCACGCCCTGGCCGGGACCCAACTGCTGTTGGCCATCGTGCTGGTCCGCAGGGGCGAGCACGAGAGGGTGATCGAACTGGTCCAGGAGGCCGCCGCCTGCTTCACCCGCACGGGTGACGCCGGTGCCATCGGCTGGTGCCACCATGCCCTCTGCATCGACGCGTTGTCGGGAGGGGACCTGAGTGCCTCCTGGGCCGCCTGCTCCGATGCCCTGTCCCACTTCAAGGCCAGTGGAAACCGGTGGGGGATGGGCCGGATGAACTACGTGCTCGGGGCCATCGCCCAGATCCGGGGCGGCCATGAGGATGCTGTCATCTTCTACGAGGAGTGCCTGGTCCACGCTCGCGCCCTGGGGGCGAGAGAGGTCGAGGTCACCGCATTGGCCCAGTTGGGCCACCTCGCCGAGCGGACGGGCGACCGGGACCGGGCCGAAGCCTGCCACCAGCAAGCTCGGGCCTCGGCCCGCCGGGTCGGCGGAGCCGACACGGGCAACATCGGGGCGGCTCCGACTGCCACCCAGAGACGGGGCGACCTGGCCCGGGCCCAGAACCTGACCCGCGAGACGCTGGGCTGGTACCGCCAGGCCGGCGACGACGAGGGCGCCGCCTTGTGCTTGGAGTGGCTGGCCTTCCTCACCGAGGCCACCGGCGACCACGTCGAGGCCGAACGCCGCCACCGGGACGTCGTGCAGCTGGCCGCCGCCGCCGGGAAGCCCCGTCCCCTGGTCCGGGGCCTCGAGGCCCTGGCCCGGGTGGCGGTGGCACTCGACGACAACGCCCGAGGGGTCACGCTGTTGGAGGCCGCCGACGGGATGCGCCGCTCGTGGGGGATTCCCCGCGCCGGGTGGGAGCAGGCCGAAGCCGACCGGGTGGCGGCCACCGCCCGGGCCGCCGTGGGGGAGGGCTGCTTCGTCGCCGCCGGGGCCCGGGGCCGCTCGATGCCGGTGGAGGAGGCGCTGAGCCTGGCCGGGGCCCGGTAGGGGCACCAGCGGTCGATCAGCGTCCCATCAGGGGCGCGTAAGGCCCAGCCGTGATCCTGTTCGGAGGCGATCGGCCGACGAGGAGCAGGCGCATCGGTGTTCTCCACCCTGGGAAGCAACATCTACCGTCACCGCCGGGTTGTACTGGGGGGCTGGCTGGTCGTCCTGGTGGCGGGCGCGACGCTGGGCCCGCGGGTGGTGGGCCGGCTGGACACGGACATGCAGGGCGACGCCCGCCTCGAGTCGTCGCGGGTGGCCGCCCGCCTGGAGACGCTGGGCAGCGCCGGTGAGGAGGTCGTGGCCGTCGTCGAGGGCCGGCCCGCTGACGTGGCGCGCCAGGCCCAGGTCGCTGACGCCGCCCGCGACGTCCGGGCCATGCCGGGCGTGGTCAGCGTCGCCGATGCCTCCTCGAACCCCTCGCCGGCGCTCGTCGCGAGCGATGGCGGCGCCACCCTGGTGGTGGCCACCATCGCGCCCGGTCTGGGCCAGGCGGCCGAGCAGCGCCTGGTCGACGCCGTCGAACGCCGGCTCCGCCAGGTCGGGCCAGGAGTGACGGTGGGCGGCAGCGCCTTGCTGGACGAGGAGTTCCGCCGCGCCGCGGAGCGCGACCTGCGACGGGGCGAGGCCATCGCCCTGCCGCTGGCCTTCGCCATCATGGTCGTGCTCCTCGGTGGCCTGGTGGTGGCCGGGCTCCCACTGGCAGTCGCCGTGGTGGCGGTGGCCGGTGCCTTCCTGGTGCTCCTCGCCGCCACGGCGGTCACGGATGTGTCCACCTTCGCCATCAACGTGGTGGTGTCGCTCGGCATCGGGCTGGCCATCGACTACGGCCTGCTCCTGGTGAACCGCTATCGCGAAGAGCGAGGTGGCGGCCGCGACGTGCCCGCCGCGGTCGAGCGCACGGTCGCCACCGCCGGGATGACCGTGGTGTTCTCGGGGCTCACCCTAGCCGTGGCCCAGACCGGGCTCTTCGCCTTCGGGGACCCCCTCTTGAGCTCCTTCGCCGTCGCCGGGATCGGTGTGGTCCTGTTCGCCATGGCCGCCGGCGTGACGCTGCTTCCCGCCCTGCTCGCCGTCGTCGGGCGGCGGATCCCGCCGGCTCGCCCGGCGCCCGACCATGGCTACTTCTTCCGCCTCTCCCGGCTCGTGCAGAGCCGAGCCGGGCTGGTGACGGCCGGGGTCACCGTGGTCCTGGCCTCGCTCGCCGTCCCCTTCCTTCACGCCCGCTTCGAGGTGGCCGATTCCCGGTCCCTGCCTCGCTCCTCCGAGAGCCGGGCCCTGGCCATGGTCCTGGCCGAGCGCTTCCCGACCCAGGGAGCCGACCCCATCGTGGTGGTGGCGGATGTCGATGCCCGCTCCCCGGCCTTGGCCTCCTACGTCTCGGAACTCCGCCGCCTCTCGGGCGTGGCCGCCGTGTCCGTCCGCTCGAGCCCCGCTGACCCTGTGTCGGTGGTCGAGGTGGTCCCCCTCGGGACCAGCCAGGGCCACGTGGCCCAGGAGCTGGTCCGCACCCTCCGCGCCAGAGATCCCGGGTTCCGGGCCGAGGTGGGGGGCACGGCCGCCTTCCTCGTCGACTTCACGTCTTCGGTCGCCGACCGTCTGCCCTTGGCCGCCGGGGTGCTGGTCGTCGCCACGCTGTCGTTGCTCTTCCTCATGACCGGGTCGCTGGCGGTTCCGCTCAAGGCCATCGTGATGGGCCTGCTGTCGCTCGGTGCCAGCTTCGGTGCTCTCGTCTTGGTGTTTCAGGACGGGCACCTGGCGGGCCTTCTCGGCTTCGATCCGGTGGGCTCTCTCGACATCTTCGGGCCACTGATGATCTTCATCTTCGCCTTCGGGCTGTCCATGGACTACGAGGTCTTCCTCCTCGGGCGCATCAAGGAGGTCCACGAGGAGATCGGTGACAACGACGCGGCGGTGGCCGTCGGGCTCCAGCGCACGGGGCGAATCGTCACCTCGGCCGCCTTGCTCATCGTGGTGGTCTTCGCCGGGTTCGCCACCGGCGAGACCCTGATCGTCAAGCAGTTCGGCCTCGGGATGGCCTTGGCCGTGCTGGTGGACGCCACCATCGTCCGCTCCCTCCTCGTGCCGGCCACCATGAAGCTCCTTGGCGAGTGGAACTGGTGGGCTCCCGCCCCGCTGCAGCGTCTCCATCGCCGGTTGGGCCTGTTCGAGACGACGGCGGGGGGGCCACTGCGCGAGCAGCACGGCGTTCCGGCGCTGACAGGGAACCGATGACGGTGGCCAGCGCCGACGACCAGCATGGTTGACGTCGAGTCCCGCCCATGGCCAGCGGCACCCGCCGGCAACGGCCGGGGCCGCGGGCACGACGCCGCCGGCCCCCGCCTCCGGGCCGAGCGCATCCGATCGGCCCGGGCCCAGGCCTATGCCACCTTGGACCCCAAGGCGACGGATCGCCAGCACGCCCGGGGAAAGCTCACGGCCCGGGAGCGCCTCGAGCTGCTTCTGGACCAGGGGTCGTTCGTGGAGCTGGGCCTGTTCGCCCGCCACCGCTCGACCGAGTTCGGCCTGGCCGAGCAGCGGCCTTACACCGACGGGGTGGTGACCGGGTGGGGAACCGTCGAGGGGAGGCCTGTGGTCGTCTACGCCCACGACTTCCGGATCTTCGGTGGGTCCCTGGGCGAGGTGTTCGCCGCCAAGATCCACAACGTGATGGACATGGCCGAGTCCATCGGCGCGCCGATCGTGGCCCTCAACGATGGCGCGGGAGCACGCATCCAAGAGGGCATCTCGGCGTTGGCCGGCTACGGAGGGATCTTCCGCCGAAACGTCCGGCTTTCCGGCGTGGTGCCGCAGATCAGCGCCGTGCTCGGGCCCTGTGCCGGCGGCGCAGCCTACTCACCGGCCCTTACCGACTTCGTCCTGATGACTCGGGCCACGGCGAGCCTGTTCGTGACCGGCCCCGACGTCGTCGCCGCCGTCACCGGGGAGAAGGTCACCCAGGAGGAGCTGGGGGGCGCCGAGGTCCACGCCTCGCTCTCGGGTGTGGCCGGGTCGATCTACGACGACGAAGCCGAGTGCCTGGGTGACATCCGTTACCTGTTGTCGTTGCTGCCTTCGAACAACCTCGAGGACCCGCCGTACGTCGCTCCGTCCGACAGCTGCGACCGCGGCTGCGACGAGCTCACCACGGTGCTCCCCGACTCTCCCACGCAGGCCTACGACATGGGTGACGTCGTGGCCGCCATCGTGGACGACGGCGAGCTCTTCGAGGTGTTCCCCCACTGGGCGCCCAACATCCTCTGCGGACTGGCCCGCCTGGACGGGCACGTGACCGGCATCGTCGCCAACCAGCCCATGGTCCTCGCCGGCGTGCTCGACATCGCCGCCTCCCAGAAGGCGGCTCGGTTCGTCCGCACCTGCGACGCCTTCAACATCCCGCTCCTGACCCTCGTCGATGTACCCGGGTTCCTGCCCGGGACGGGCCAGGAGCACGGCGGCATCATCCGCCACGGAGCCAAGCTGCTGTACGCCTACTGCGAAGCGTCCGTGCCGCGGGTGCAGCTCATCGTGCGCAAGGCGTACGGCGGCGCCTACCTGGTGATGGATGCCAAGGTCATCGGCTCCGACATCTCGTACGCCTTCCCGACGAACGAGATCGCCGTCATGGGGGCGGAAGGCGCCGTCAACGTCATCTTTCGCAAGGAGATCAGCGCCTGTGCCGACCCCGAGGCGCGCCGGCGCGAGCTGATGTCGGAGTACACCGACCGGCTCATGGACCCGCTGGTGGGAGCGGAGCGGGGGTTGGTGGACGACGTCATCGACCCCAGGGACACCCGGAGGATCCTCGTCAAGTCGTTCCGCCTCCTGCGAACCAAGCGCGAGGAGCTGATGAAGCGCAAGCACGGGAGCATCCCGACATGACGGCCATCGACCAAGCGTCCAGAGACCGGAGGAACCGATGACTGCTGACCAGGCGGCTGCCCTCGGCGATCGCAGCGACGAGATCAAGGACATCATCTGCGAGATCCTCGAGCTCGAACCGTCCGAGGTCACGGACACGAGCCTCTTCAAGGAGGACCACGAGGCCGACTCGCTCAGGGCCATCGAGATACTCGCCGCCCTCGAGCGGACCTTTCACATCACCATCGACCAGTCGGAGCTGAGCCGAATGGTGAACCTCGAGGGCGTCTACGCCGTCGTGGCGCAAGCCGGCGGGCCCTCGCCGGGCATCGCCTCCCCAGGAGACCGAGTCGTTCGATGAGCGGGTCGAGGGTCCTGAGGGACGGCCGCCTCCCCGGCCGGGTGGTGGTGACCGGTCTGGGCACGGTGACCAGCGTCGGGGTGGGCGCCGGTGAGTTCCTTGCCGCGCTGCGGGAGGGCCGCAGCGGCGCCAGGGCCATCACCGCCTTCGACACCGACGGCTTCGCCCACGCCAACGGGTGCGAGATCGCCGACTTCGACCCGAGCCCCTGGATCCGCCGCCTCGACCCCGAGGAGCTGGGCCGGGCCAGCCAGTTCTCGGTGGCGGCAGCCCGGATGGCGCTGGAGGACGGTGGCCTTTCGCCCGATCTGCTCAGGGGGCAGCGGTCGTTGGTGTCCGTGGGCACCACCGACGGGGAGTCCCGTGACCTCGACCAACTGGTCGCCCTTCAGGTCGACCACGGCCCGGAGCACATGGACCGCGCCCTGGCTCGGCGGGTCCCGCCCGCCCGCCTCTCGGTCAGCGTGGTGCGCGAGCTGGGCCTCGTCGACGTCGAGGCGTTGACCATCCCGACCGCCTGCGCCGCCGGCAACTACGCCATCGGGTACGGCTTCGACGTGGTGCGCAGCGGGGAGGCCGACGTGGCGCTCTGCGGTGGTGCCGACGCGCTGTGCCGCAAGACGTTCACCGGCTTCTACCGCCTCGGCACCATCGCCGCCGAGGTCTGCCAGCCCTTCGACCGCAACCGCAAGGGCATCTTGACGGGCGAGGGGGCGGGCATCTTGCTCTTGGAGAGCCTGGAGTCGGCGCTCGAGCGCGGCGCCCGGATCTACGCCGAGGTGCTGGGCTATGGCGTCAACTGCGACGCCCACCACCCCGTGGCGCCCGATCGCGACAGCGTGGCGCGGTGCATGGAGCTGGCCCACCGCCACGCCGGCGTCAAGCCCGAGGAGATCGACTTCATCTCCGCCCACGGAACGGGCACCAAGGCCAACGACGTGACCGAGGCGGCGGCCATCCGCCAGGTCTTCGGGGACGACCCGCCCCCCACCATCTCGGTCAAGTCCATGATCGGCCACACCATGGGGGCGGCCAGCGCCATCGCCTCCATCGCCTGTGCCTTGGCCATCGCCGAGGGGTTCATCCCGCCGACGATCAACCACTTCGAGACCGACCCCGAGTGCGACCTCGACTGTGTCCCCAACCACGCCCGGGCGGCGGACCTGCGGGTGGTGCAGAACAACGGGCTCGCCTTTGGCGGCAACAACGCCGTGCTGGTGCTGGGTCGTCACGAGGAGGGCGACGGGCGGCGTCCGCTCGGCCAGGAGCTCTGGTCGTGAGCTGGGCCATCACCGGCATGGGGGCAGTCGCCAGCGTGGGCCACGGCGTCGGCGAGGTCTTCGAGGCGCTCTGCGCCGGGAGGTCCGGCCTGGCCGAGCTGCGCGGCTTCGACCCCGGCCGCTTCCGGGCCCGCCAGGCCTACGAGATCGACGACCGCCCCGAGCGGGGGGTCGACAGGCCTGGGCGGGCGACGGGCTGGCTGGTGGCGGCCGTCGAGGCCGCGCTGCTCGACTCGGGTGGCGTGGACGAGCTCGACGACGTGCCCGTGCTGGTCGGAACCGGCCTTCGCGAGCTTCGCTCGCTGGAGCTCTGGTGGCGGGACGGTTGTCCCCTCGACCCCAGTGAGTTGCACTTCGGGGCGGCCCTCCGCTCCCGTCTAGGCACCGGGGCGAGCTACACCTTCGCCAACGCCTGCTCGGCGTCGCTGTACGCGCTGGGCCTCGGCGCCGACCTCCTGGCCCTGGAGCGGGCCGACACCGTGGTGGTCAGCGGGGTGGACTCCATCACCGAGAGCATGTTCGGCCTGCTCGACCGCGTGCACCCGGAACCGCCCGACGCGGTGCGTCCCTTCGACCGCTGCCGCAAAGGAGTCCTGATGGGTGAAGGTGCCGCCGCCGTGGTGCTGCGGCGAGAGGCCGACGTGGCGCCGGGCGCTGCCCACGCCAGGCTCCGATCGGTCGCCATGAGCTGTGACGCCTACCACGTCACCGCTCCCGACCCCGACGGCATCGAGCGAACCATCCGCGAGGCGCACGAGCGGGCCGGCCTCGGTCCCCATGACGTCGACCTCGTGCTCCTGCACGGGACCGGCACGCTGCTCAACGACCAAGCCGAGGCGTCAGCCCTGGACCGGGTCTTCACCTCGGCGGGCGCCTCGCCACTGATGACCGCGGTCAAGTCGATGACCGGCCACACGTCGGGCGGGTCGGGCCTGCTCGGCGTGGTCGTCGCCGCCGAGGCCCTGAAGACCGGCCGCGTGCCGCCCACCGTCGGGTTGTCCGATCCGCTCCCCGAGGCCCAGAGCTTTCGCTTCGCGCAGGGCGGCGGCGCCACCTCCGAGCTGGGGGTGGCCCAGGTCGATGCCTTCGGCTTCGGGGGGCTGAACGCCGTCGCCGTCCTGGAGAAGGTGGCGTAGGTGGGACCGGCCCCGGCCGCCTTGGTCACCGGCGTCGGCCTGTCACTTCCTGGTCACGCCGACGCCGCTCGCCTCGTGGATCCCCGAGGTTCGCGGATCGTCGCCGAGGCCCCGTCGGCCGACCCGCTCGCTGGCCGCGGGCTGCGCTACAAGGACCGAGCGACGCGGCTGGGGTTGGCTGCCACGGGGGCCGCTCTCCGCCACGCCGGGCTGCTCGGGGAACGAGGCGTGTCCCTGCCCGGCCGGCGCGTCGGGGTGGTGGTCAGCTCGAACCTCGGGAACCTGGACACCGTCTGCCGGGTCGTGGAGACCATCGCAGAGGAGACGGTCGGCGGGACCAGCCCCATGGACCTCCCCAACGCGTCCAGCAACGTCATCGCCTCGTCCATCGCCATACGGTTCGCCCTCGGCGGGGTGAACCTCACCTTGTGCAACGGGGCCACGTCGGGGCTCGACGCCTTGCACTGGGCCGTCCTCCTGCTGGCCGCCGGCCGGGTCGAGGCCGCGGTGGTGTGCGGGGTGGAGACGGCCAACCCGGTGGTCGAGCGGCTGGTCGATGGCGGCCGCGTCGGCGATGGGGCTCGCCCGTCCCGGTTGCTGGACGGAGCCGTGGCTGTCGTCGTCGAGCCGCCGGCGCCCGTCGCCCGCCCGGCGGCGGTGGGCTTGGCGACGCTCGGCGGGTACGCCCGGCGGGCCACCCTGGCCGAGTCCGTGCGCCACGCCCTCGGGCCCGGCTCGGGGGAGGTGGGCATCTGGTTCGTCGCGGAGGACCATGCCGACGACGGCCCATGGTCCGCCGGGCTGGACGGCGTCCCGACGAGTGACCTCAGCCAAAGCCTGGGTGCCTGCTCGGGGGCGCTGGGCGTGTTGCAGTGCTGGGCGGCCGTGGCCTGGCTGGGGAGCACCACCGACGGTACGGCGTTGTTGACGGCGGGGGGCAGCGGTGACGACGCCAGCGCCGCCATGGTGGTGAGCGGGGGGGAGGGGGCGTGAGGCAGCACCCGCCGCTGGCCCCCGTGGCCGGCGTTGAAGCTGGGCGTCACCCAAGCGCGGAGAGGGGCGTCGTCGTGCGCTGCGCCCGGTCGGCATCGGCGGAACCGGCGCGCCGGGCCCTGCTGCTGCACGGGCTGGCCAGCAGCAGCGCGGTGTGGGCTCCGCTGCTGGCCCGCGCCGACCGCCGGCTGGAGCTGTGGACCGCCGACATGCCCTGGTCGGCCGAGGCGGCCGGGTGCTGGATGACCGCCGAGGAGGGACACCGCTCGGTCGCTCAGGCCATCGGCATGGTCGGCCGCCCCGTCGACGTCGTGCTGGCCCACTCGTTCGCCGCCATCGCCGTGCTCGAGTGGATCGATCAGGGAGTGGGGCCGGGGCCGAAGGCGGTGGTGCTCGTCTCGCCGTTCTACCGGCCCACCGCCGACAGCTTCGACTGGCCCGCCATCTCCTACTACCTCAACGACTTCCTCAGGATGCTCGAGGAGGGCGTCAGGGTCCACTCCGGGGGCCGGCTCTCTGCCGAGGTCCAGCGAGAGATGGCGTCGCACCTGCGCGACCGGGTGGGGCCCTACGGCTGGGTCCGGTTCTTCGCCGCCTACCTGCGCACCCCTGCTCTCCGGCCCGCCCGACTCCGCCGGCCCTTCCTCGTCGTCGGCGGCGCCCAGGACTTCGCCGCCTCCCCGACCGACAGCCGGGCGCTGGCCGCCGCCCTGCCTCACTGCCAGCTGGCCGTCCTGCCGGAGTGCGGGCACTTCCCGATGGTCGAGCAACCGGACCGCTTCGCCGCCACCGTCAACCGGTTCCTCGAAGCCGTCGGCGGCCGGTGGGCGGAGGGCGGCGGACAGGCCCGAGAACGCCTCGGGGGACGCTGGTGACCGGCCGGGGACCCCGTGGCGCCACCGAGGCGCTGCTCGGCCAGCCGACCGTGGCGGAGCTCCGCCCTCGCTACGAGGGATCCAACATCTGCACGTGGATCGGCTTCAAGCACGTGAGCTACCTCGTCGAGGAGGCCGTGCTCGAGCACTTCCGCCGGGCCGACCTCGGTGCTCGTTCGCTGTACGAGGACCACGGCCTGTGCGTCGACATCGTGGAGCTGGACACCCGCATCCTGCACGCGTTTCACCTCGACGACGTGGCCGTGGCCCACGTCACCCCCACCGTCGGGCCGGGCGACAGAGAGCTGGCTCTCAGCGTCGAGCTGCGGGTGCATCGGGCGAGCACCATCAGGGCGGCCACCTCCAAGGTGCGCGTCGTGTTGCGGGACGACGGGGAGGCAGGACCGTCCGAGCTCCGCTCGGGAGGACTGGCCCGCTTCGTCGTGCCCCGCATCGAGCGCGCCGCCGGAGACCCCCATCGCGCCCCCGAGGAGCCACGCTTGGCCGGGGAGCTGGCGTGGACATGGCGCGTCCCGTACTTCTACTGCCACTTCAGCAGGAACCTGCAGATGTCCGGTTACCTCAGGTTGATGGAGGAGGTGGTCGACCTCTTCCTCGCCGAGCGCGGGATCTCTATCAGGACCCTCCTCGAGGGCCGGAGGTGGATTCCGGTGGTGCCGCACGCCGCCGTGAGCATGCTCGACGAGGCGCTGATGGAGGAGCAGCTCACCACCGTCTTCACCGTGGAGGACGTGTTCAAGGACCTCACCTACACGGCTCGCATGGACTGCTACGTGCGTCGGGAGGGAGGGCTGGTCCGCACCGCCACCGGCCGCATCACCCACGGCTACGCCTTCGTGGCCGATCGCTGCGACTGGGCCCTCGTCAACTTCGACGAGCAGGTTCTCGGCGCCGTCGCCGGCGCCACCCGGGCGCATGGCGAGGTGGCCGGGCGAGGGACCTTGGCCTCGGAGGAGGGTCCGTGGAGCCGGTCGTGATCACTGGCCTGGGCGCGATCTCCTGCCTCGGGCGAGGGGTGGAGGCGTTCTGGCGCGGCCTGGGCGCCGCCTCCAGCCGGCCTCGGCGGGCCCGGGACCCCTACGCCCACATGGAGCGGCCGCTCATGTACGCCGTCCCGCAATGCGACGTCCCGGCCGACGGGCTCCGGCTTGACGGCGTCCCCCTGGGGCGGGCTTCGCGTTTCGCCGTCGAGGCCGCCCGCCAGGCGGTGAGCGAGGCGGCGCTCGACGCCGGCGCGAGCGCGCGGGTGGGGGTGGTCATGGGGACCGGGATGGGCGATGCCGGCCTGCACGAGCAGTGGCGGGTGGACGACGCTCTCACCGAGGCGGCCTGGGCACCGGCCCATCTCGTCGCCGCCGCCGTCGGGGACGCGCTGGGAGCGGTCGGCGCCGTCTCCAGCATCAGCAATGCCTGTGCCGCCAGCGGGTTCGCCATCAGCGTGGGGGCCGACATGGTGCGCTGCGGGGAGGCCGACGTGGTGGTGGCCGGCGGCGCCGAGGGCTATTCGCGCGTGGCGCTGGCCTGCTTCAACCGCTTGGGAGCCATCGACCCGCTGCGCTGCCGCCCGTTCGACGCCCGGCGAGGCGGAACGGTGTTCGGCGAAGGCGCGGGCGCCGTGGTCCTCGAGTCGGAGTCCCATGCCCTGCGCCGAGGGGCACCACGTCCCTACGCCCGTCTCAGCGGAGCGGGTTGGAGCTGTGACGCCCACCACCCCACGGCCCCGGAGCCCTCCGGCGAGCAGATCGTGCGGGCCATGCGCCAGGCCATCCGAGACTCGGCGGCGCCGGTCGACGACGTCGCCTGTGTGGTGCCGCACGGCACGGGCACCCAGCTCAACGACGTCGTCGAGAGCCGGGCCCTGCACCAGGTCCTCGGCCCCCGCTGCCCCGACGTGCCGCTCTACAGCCTCAAGGCTTTGATCGGGCACACGGGCGGTGCCGCCGGCGCCCTGGCCACCGTGGCCGCCGCCCTCATCCTGCACCGAGGCGAGACACCCCCGAACGCGCCGGTCGAAGACCAGGACCCCGACTGTGACGTGTGGCTTCCCCAGCACGACGCGACCCGGCTGGACGGCGGGCACGTCCTCGTGAACGCCTACGCCTTCGGCGGCAACAACGTGTCGTTGCTGTTGGAGGGGACGAGCCCGTGACCCGTCGCCCGGCCGGCGATGCGGTGGTCACCGGGATCGGTGTCGTCTGCCCCGGTGCGCGGGTCGCCGCCGACCTCGGCCCCGGCCGTCCGGGTCGAGCCGAAGCCGACGGGTGGTTCGACGCCCGGTCCGAGCTGGGCCGAGGGCACAAGTACCTCCCGCCGGCCGGGCAGTACCTGCTGGCCGCCTCTCGGCGTGCCCTGGCCGACGCCGCCGCCTGGTCGAGGGGGCTGTGCGAGGAGGCGCTGGGCGCGGCGGTGGGGACCAACAGCGCCGCCTCGGCGCTGCACGACACCATGGACCGCACGGTGATCCAGGGCCACGCCGACGAGCTGAGCCCCGCCACCGCCCCGTTCTTCTCGATCAACCTGTTCTCGAGCTCGCTGTCCACCCAGCACGGCCTCAAGGGCTTCAACCTCACCGTTACCACGCCGCGCATCGCCGGGCTCGAGGCCGCCGAGGTCGGGTTGCGAGCGCTCCGTCTGGGCCGGTGCTCGGCCCTGCTGGCGGGCGCCACCGAGGCGCCGGCCACGCCCGCCGAGGCCCCAGCTGCCTACCCGGAGGCGGGGTCGGCGGTGCTGCTCTTCGAGGGCCGGGAGGCGGCCCTGGCCCGCGGCGCCACCATCTACGGCTCGTGCCGGGTGAGGACGTGCTTTCTTCCGCCCCGGCTGCTCGCCACCGCCGACGGGCGCCGCATGGCCGGCGAAGTGCTGGGCCGCGCCCTCGCGCAGCTGGGCTGTCGCCCCAAGCCGCTCCGGGTCCATCTCGAGCTCGACGCCTCGCTGGTCGGCGCCACCGTCCTCGGATGCTTGGCCCGTCTCGGGTACGGGACCGAAGGGGCCGGAGCGGCGGAGCCGGGAGCGGGTTGCCTCGAGCCCGTGCTGCGCCTCACCCACCTCCTGGCCGTCGCCGACGAGCAGCTGGTCTCGGTCACTGCCGCTGCCTCCGGCCACGTGGCCCTGGCCTGGCTGTGTCCGTGGCCGCAGCCGTCGGCCACCGATGTCCCCCCTCCCGCCGTGGTGGTCGGGGCGGGCTCGTCGGAGGAGCGATGCTGACGTCCCTCGACGGCACGTGGTGCCTGATCCTCGGCGCCGCCAGCGGCATGGGGCGGGCCACCGCCGAAGCGATGGCCAGCGAGGGCGCCAACATCGTCGGGTTGCACTTCGGAACGGCCGACCGCCAAGAGGAGGCCGCCGAGCTGGGCGCCAAGCTGCGGGCCTCGGGCGTCGAGGCCCACCTCCTCAATGCCAACGCCGCCAGTGCCGCCACCGTCGGCGACGTGGTGGACCGGGTCACCGAGTTGACCGCCGGCGTCGGTCTGCGCATGGTGCTGCACTCGCTGGCCTTCGGCACCCTGCTGCCATTCCTGCCCGTGGGCTCGGAGGCCGTCAACCGCCGCCAGATGGCCATGACGCTCGACGTTATGGCGCACAGCCTCATCTACTGGGTCCAAGCTCTCTTCGTGGCCCAGATGCTGCCCCCGGGCGCCAAGGTCTTTGCCCTGACCAGCGCCGGTGACCAGAAGGTATCGGGAAACTACGGCGCCATCTCGGCCGCCAAGTGCGCGCTCGAGTCGCACGTCCGCCAGCTGGCCGTGGAGCTGGCGCCCCACGGCGTGGCGGTCAACGCCTTGCGGGCGGGAGTGACCGTCACCCGCTCGCTGCAGCGCATCCCCGAGCACGCCGCCCTGATCGAGCGGGCGCGGGCCAACAACCCGCACGGTCGTCTCACCCGGCCTGAGGACGTCGCCGACGCGGTCGTGCTGCTCTCCCGCAGCGAGTCGTCGTGGGTCACTGGCAACGTCATCGGCGTCGACGGCGGCGAGCTGTTGACGGCCTGACGAGAGGAGGATGATGGACCGAAGGTGGCGTAGGGGCGCAGCGCCGCTGCTGGCTGTGGCCGCCGGCGCCGTGCTCGGGGCTCCACTGGCGCTGGCCGCCGCCGTTGGGGCGTCGGCCGCCTACCGCGTGTACCACCCCCGGCGTCAGCGGAGCGCGAGGACCCCCGCCGAGGACGGGCTGACCACCGGCAGCATCCGGTTGGAGGCGTCCTACGACGGTGTCCCGCTGGCCGCCTGGGTCGTTCCCGGCCGCGGCCCCAACACCGTCGTCGTGTGCCACGGCATGGGGAGGAACCGCTCGAGCGTCCTGGGCCACATCCGCGCCTTGCACCGGGCCGGCCACCACGTGGTTGCCTACGACCTGCGCAACCACGGCGACAGCGGCGCCGACCGGGCCTACGGGCGCATGGCCGATCGCTTCGACAGCGACCTGCGCGACGTCATTCACCACGTGCGCACCGACCCCGAGCTGCGGGCCGGCCAAGTCGCCGTCCTGGCCTTTTCCTTCTCGACCTGGCCCGCCGTCCACGTGCTGGTCCAGGTGGACCCCCCGCTCAGCGCCCTGGTGTGCGACAGCGGCCCCGCCGCCGACATCGGGGACTGCTTGCGGCGGGTGATGAACTTGCGGCGCCGCTCCCTGCCCAAGCTGGCCCAGCGAGAGCCGGTGTTCCAGATGTGCCGGCTGGCGTTCGAGCTGTTCGGCCGTCACATGCTGGGCGTGAAGGGATGGCCACCCGACCTGGAGGATGTCCCCACCCGCCTCCTCTTCATCGCCGGCGCCCGTGACCCGGTCATCCCGGCGCAGGTGGTGACCTCCTTCGCCGACCGCTACCAGCATGCGGGCTGGTGGGTGGCGCCCCGTGCCATGCACAGCAACGCCATCCGCGTCGACCGGAAGGACTACCTCGAGCGGCTGACCACGTTCTTGGATGGTGCCTTCACCGAGGGCGATAACCGCCACGAGCAGGCCGCCCGTGGGTGAGTACCTGCTGGTCGAGAGCCAGGGGACGTGGGTGGGCCCGGGCTGTGAGCGCTTCATCGACGACGCCGTGGTGCTGGCGGAGTCCGGCCACCACGTGTGGCTGTTCCTGGTCGAAGACGGGGTCACGGCCGCCACCGGGGCCACCGTCGCCCGCCTGGAGGAGCTGGCGGGGTTGGGGGGGCGGGTGTGGGTCGACGGCTTCTCGCTGGCCCAGCGCAGCCTGATGTCCCACGGCGCCCCCCCGCCCATGGAGATGGTCGAGATGAAGGCGGTGGCCGACAAGCTGCTGGAGCCGGAGGTCAAGGCGGTGTGGCACTGATGGCCACGGCCGATCGCTGCGATCTCCTCTTCGTGGTGGTGGGAACCCCTCATGAGTCCGACATGACAACGACGCTGATCCGGCTGCTCCACGCCAGCCTCGACCTGGGGGGCCGAGTGCAGGTCTGGACGTGCGGCTACGCCACCATGCTCACCCAGCGCTCGCTGGGCGAGGGAAAGCCCCGCAACCTCGTCGCCTGGTCCCAGCACTACCCCTCGACGGCCACGCTCGTCGCCGACCTGGTGAACGAGCGTGAGGGGCGGCTGGGCTGGTACGTGTGCCGCTTCTGCAGCGAGGAGCGCGGCGCCACCGAGCACATCCCCGAGGCGCAGGTCCGCCCCGCCCTCAAGTTCGCCAACCACGTCACATCCGCCCGCAAGACCGTCTTCATGGGCGTGATCTGAACCGGTGTTCACGGCCCTGGCGATCATCGAGCGGGCGTACAGGGGTTCGGTTGAGATTCAGTTCGCCGACGTCCTCTACAAGGCGCGGGAGTTCAACCGCCAGCTGGGGCGGCTGGACGTGGCACTCAGGGGCTTGGCCGTCACCTACGCCGTCGAGGGCCAGTTCGACCCCAGCCTCCACCTGGGGCCGCGCCCGCTCGACACCCTGCCCGACGGGCGCCGGTCCGTGAAGGACATGCTCGACGACGGGATCACCGTCTACGCCGACGGGCCGGACCTGGCCGCCCTCGGCGTCGAGCAGGGGCGGGTGATCCCCGGCGTGCGTTGTGACGACACCGGAGACCTGGCCCGGCGATGGGCCCAGTACGACGCGGTGTGGTTCCTCTAGATGCCGCCCGAGCTCTCGACCGCTGGGGCCCGTTCGAGGGCGTCCTCGGACCCTTGTCGTCCACCCCTCGCCGTGTCGGGCTGGTCGGTGGTGTCGGCCCTGGGCATGGGGGCCGCCGCCTTCACCGCCGGAGTGCGGGCGGGGCGAAGGGCGGTTTCTCGTGTCGAAGCGGACCACGGGCCGCTGCCGGTGCCAGCCGTCGGCCTCGTCCCCCAGTTCAGCCCGAGCGCCGTGCTGGGCAAGAAGGGCACGCGGTCGATGGACCGGGCCACCGGGCTGGCGGTGACGGCCGTCCGCCTGCTCCTCGAGCATGAGCCGGGCCTGGTGGCGGCGGCTGACGGGGAGGTCGGCCTCGTGCTGGGGACGACCATGGGAAGCGTGGAGAGCACCATGGCGTTCACCTGTGACTCCCTCACCCAGGAGAAGCCGTACCACGTCGACCCGGCGCGTTTCCCCAACACGGTGATGAACTGCGCCGCCGGCCAGTGCGCCATCTGGCACCGGCTGCGCGGTCCCAACGCCACCATCGCCGGCGGCCACGTCAGCACGCTGCTGGCTCTCAACTATGCCGTTCGCCTGCAGCGGTGCGGGCACGTGGAGACGGTCCTGTGCGGAGCGGTGGAGGAGTTCTCCGCCCAGCGGTCCTGGCTCGAGTGGCACTCGCAGGGGCCGGGTTGGGCACCAGGAGAGGCCTGCGGCGTGTTCCTCCTCGAGCCGTCGCCGGTGGCCGTCGCCCGGGGGCGCGAGCCCCTGGCCGAGGTCCTCGCCCTCGAGTTTGGCGTCCACGGCGAGGACGTGTCGCCACGAGAGGCGCTCGCCGCCTGCGTGCGCAAGGCCCTGGACGGCGCAGGGCTGTCGACGCAGGACGTCTGGGCCGTGAGCCCCTCCGGCGGAGAGGGCCCCGACGGCGTCGAGGAGGAGGCGGCCTTGACCGACGTGTTCGACGGCTGCAGCCCGCGGCGAGCGCCGTCGGTCGAGCTGGTGGGTGACACCGGCGCGGCGTCGGGCGCCGTCCAACTCGCGGCCGTGCTGGCCTTGGCCGGTGGCGACGCCCGAGCCCACCGGCAGGCCGCCCTCGTCACCTCCATCGACCTGGACGGTCTCCTCGGCTGCGCGCTGGTGCGGATGGCGTGATGGCCATCGGGGTCACGCCGCCCGACCAGAGCACCGTAGGTGCCTCGGTCGCATTGGTCTTCCCCGGCCAGGGGACGCAGCGCGAAAGCATGGGAGCGCCCTGGCGGGATGCCGCTTCGTGGTCCCTCGTGAGCGCCATATCGGAGCAGTCCGGCCACGACGTCGAGGAGCTGCTCTTGAGCACAGAGGCCGAGGTCCTGCGCCGCACCGACCTGGCCCAGATCGCCGTCTTCTCCACCTGCATGGTCGCCTTGGGCGAGCTCCGTCATGCCGGCGTGCCGGCCACGGTGGTCGCCTGCGCCGGACACAGCCTCGGGGAGTACGCCGCCCTGGTCGCGGCCGGAGCGCTCAGCCTGGCCGACGGTGCGGCGCTGGTGGCGGCCCGGGGCGCGGCGATGCTCGAAGCGGCCCGGCGCCGGCCCGGCACGATGGCGGTCGTGGCCGGCGTAGGTG
>JALYHF010000146.1 GCA_030776745.1 Actinomycetota bacterium
AGGACACCATCTGGGCCGAGGCCCGCACCGAGCCCAACAGGGGGTACTTGGACCCCGAGGACCAGCCGGCCAGCATCACGCCGTACACGGCGACCGAGGACATGGCCAGGAGGAAGAGGATCCCGACAGGGGGGTCGGCCAGCTGGAGGCGCGTCCGGTGACCGCCGATGGTGACGAACCCGCCGATGGGCACGATGGCGAAGGAGAGGAACGCCGGCAGCGTGGACAGGTACGGGGCCAGGCGGAAGATGCGCCGGTCGGCCTGCTCCGGCAGCAGGTCCTCCTTGAAGAACAGCTTGATGCCGTCGGCCACCGTCTGCAGGAGGCCGAACGGGCCGGCCCGGTTGGGCCCGATGCGGTTCTGCATGTCGGAGACGACCTTGCGCTCGAACCAGATCATGAGCATGACCGCCACCAGGAGGGCCCCGAAGGTGACGACCGTCTTCACCAGGACGATCAGCACGACGGCCACGTCGACGCCTTCGGAGAACAGCGGGTCGACGGCGAGGACCGGCGCCGTCACGGCGTCTCCAAGGTGACGTCGACCACGGAGGCGGCGACGTCGATGAGCTCGGCGGCGCCCTCACCGGGAGCGTTGAAGGGCAGGGACACCGAGCCGCGGGGCACGGCCTGGTCGGCCACCACCTCGGCCACGAAGCTGGCCCGGTTGGAGGAGCGGACCCGGAGGCGGTCCCCGTCCTTGAACCCGAAGCGCTCGAGGTCCCTGGGGTGGGCCCGCAGCTTCGGGGGCGGCGGCAGGGGAGCCAGCGAGGGCGAGCGTTGCACGAGCGTGCCGTTGCCGTACAGCGTGCGCCGGGTCACCAAGCGCAGCGCGTAGGGGCCGAGCGGCAGCGGCGCGGCCACGGCGCGAGCGGGGGGAGGACGCAGCATCGGCGGCCGTTGGCCCGTTGGTCTCCGGGCCTCGCGAGGACGGGAGGTGGGCTCCACCCCTCCCGACGGCGCCGTCTCCGGTGCAGCCACGTCGGTGGTGGGTACCCCCTGGCTTTCGACCGACTCGATCCCGGGGGTGGACATGGGGTCGATCGGGCCGGGCACCGTCGTGGTGGCACCCGTCGTGATGCCGGTCCTGCTCTCGGCCGGCGGCACCAGGTCCTCCGACTCGTCGCCACCGAAGGGCGCGATCACGCCGTCGCGGTGGCGGCCGTCGGCCAGCAGGGCGCGGGTGATGCCGGCGTGCGAGGAAGCCACCCGGGCGATCTCGTCCCAGAGGTCGTCCACGCTCTCCACCGCGAGGTTGCCGCCCAGCCGGGCGGCCAGCTCGACGGCGATCATCCAGTCGGGCCAGGCCACGCCGGGCGGGACGATCTTCTGGCCGAGGCGGGTGACCCTCCCTTCGATGTTGGTGGTGGTCCCGGGCCGCTCGGCGTACCCGGCGGCGGGCAGCACCACGTCGGCCTGCCGGGACGACGAGGTGAGGAAGGTGTCCACCGCCACCACGAAGCCGGCGCCGGCCAGTGCCTCCCGGGCCAGGCGGCGGTCGGGGAAGTCGCACACCGGGTCGGCGCCCAGGAGCACCAGGCCCTGGATGCGACCCTCGGCCGCCGTGGCCAGGATGCCGGCGGCGTCGAGCCCCCGCTCCTCGGGCGGGTGGCTGCCCCATGCCTCGGCGAACCAGTCCCTGCCCTCGGCCAACCCCACCCGGCCGGGCAGCAGACCCGGGGCCAGGCCCATGTCCAGGGCGCCCATGACGTTGGCCCGGCGCAGCGCTGGAAGGAACCGGGTCTCGGGAAGGGCGGCGGCGAGGATGGCGGCGGCGGCGGCGATGCCTTCCCCCGACTCGGCCAGCGACGCCCGGCCCAGCACCACCACCACGCCCCGCTCGCCCGCCTCCTCCGTGCGGAGCAGCTTTCGGGCCTCGGCGATCGAGGAGGCGGGGACGCCGGCCACGTCGTCGGAGGGATCGTCCTCGGCGCCCAGCGCCTCCGCCAACAAGGCGGCCTCCCCCGGGCGGTAGGCGAGGGTGGCGCGGCAGTACTTCGACATGCCGGTGCGCTGCGGGGAGAGCTCGACCACGGGGACGTCGTCATCGTCGGCCGCCGCCTTCAGCCGCAGGTACAGGACGGGCAGCTCTTCCTTGATGTCGGGGCCGAGCAGCACCACGGCGCCGGCTCGGCACGCCTCGTCGATGGTGGCTCGGGGGAGGCCCAGCACCGTCTCGGGCGGGAGGCCGTCGCCCATCTGGGCGTCCACGTTGTCGGTGCCCAGCACGCCCTTGGCCAGCTTGGCCCAGGCGTAGGCGTCCTCGTTGGGCAGGCGGGCGCCGCCGAGCAGGGCCAGGGCGCCGGGCCCGTGCAGCGTGAGCGCCCCCTGGAGGCCCTTGGCCGCCGCTCCCAGCGCCTGGCCCCACGAGGCCTCCACCAGCTCGTCGGCCCCCTCCACCGAGCCGTCCAGGAGGCGTCGCCGGACGAGGGGGTGGGCCAGGCGTTCGTCGCTGTTCACCGCCTCGTAGTCGAACCGGCCCATGTCGCAGAGCCACCCGTGGTTGGTGGGGTCGCTATCGATGCCCAGGTAGCGGGTGAGGCGGTTGGCCGACGACTGCACCGCCACCCGACAGCCGAAGGCGCACGAGGTGCATGTGCTCTCCACCTGCTCGAGGTCCCAGGGCCGAGCCCGGAAGCGGTAGGGGCGGGCCAGCAGGGCGCCCACCGGGCAGATCTGCACGGTGTTCCCGGAGAAGTACGAGGAGAACGGCTCGTTCGGGAAGGTGTTGATCTCGGTGTGGTCGCTGCGGCCCACGAACTTGATGAGGGCGTCGCCGGCCACCTCGTCGGCGAAGCGGGTGCAGCGGTCGCACTGGATGCAACGCTCCCGGTCCAGCTGCACCAACGCCGACAGGTCGATGGGCTTGGCCCAGTGGCGCTTCTCCTCCACGAAGCGCGTCTCGCCCGGGCCGAAGGCCAGCGTCTGGTCCTGGAGCGGGCACTCCCCGCCCTTGTCGCAGACGGGGCAGTCGAGGGGGTGGTTGACGAGGAGGAACTCGAGCACGCCGTCCTGGGCCTTCTTGACCGTCTCCGAGGTCGTGACGACCTCCTGGTCGTCGGCCACGGGGACGAAGCAGGCCGGCTGGAGCATCATCCCCTTGGGGCTGCTGATCTCGACCAGGCACATCCGGCACATGGCCACCGGGCGCATGCGGGGGTGGTAGCAGAAACGGGGGATGTACACGCCGTGGCGCTCGGCGGCGGCGATGACCAGCTCTCCCTTGCGGGCCTCGATCTCCTTGCCGTCGACGGTGATCGTCACCGTCTCTTCCTGCTGCTGGGTCTGCTCAGCCATAGGGGCAGCCGCCCTCTTTGACGTGGATCAGGAACTCGTCTCGGAACATGGTGAGCGCCGAGCCGATGGACGACGGGATGGAGGGGCCCAACACGCAGATGGTGGTCATCTTGGGCGGCCACGACACGCCCGGCGAGATGTTGTCGCACACGTCGAGCAGCAGGTCGAGGTCCTGCTCGCGCCCGCCGCCGTTCTCGATGCGCTGCAGCACCTTCTCCAGCCACCCGCTTCCCTCCCGGCAGGGGGTGCACTGCCCGCAGGACTCCTTGTGGAAGAACTTGGTGATGCGCCAGGCGGCCCGCACCATGCAGGTGGTGTGGTCCATCACCACGATCGAGCCGGAGCCGAGCATCGAGCCGCCGCCCCCCGGCATGGGCCCCTCGGCCTTGCTCACCGCGCCCTGGTTGAGGGCCACGTCGAGCTGGTCGGGCCCGAACCACGGCGCCGAGGCCCCGCCTGGGATGAAGGCCTTGAGCTGGTTGCCGTGGCGGACGCCGCCGCCCAGGCGATGGTCGTCGATGAGCTCGCGGAAGGTGAGCTTGGACTGCTCCACCTCGTAGTTGCCGGGCCGGTTGACGTGGCCGGACAGCGAGAAGATGCGCGTGCCGGTGGAGGCCTCCTCGCCGAGGGCGGCGTAGGCGGCGCCCCCGTTCTCCACCACCCAGGGCAGGATGGACAGCGTCTCCACGTTGTTGACGATGGTGGGCGCACCGTAGAGGCCGATGGCGGCGGGGAAGCCGGGTGGCTTGATGCGGGGGAAGCCGCGCTTGCCCTCGAGGCTCTCCAGCAGGCCGGTCTCCTCGCCGCAGATGTAGGCACCGGCACCGGGGTGGACCACCACGTCGACGGAGAAGTCCGAGCCGAAGATGCTCCTGCCGGCGGCGCCGTGCTCGTACGCCTCGTTGACGGCGGCGGTCAGTCGCTCGAGCCCGAGGGCGAACTCGCCCCGGCAGTAGATGAACACCTGGGCCGCCCCGACGGCATAGGCGCAGATGATGCTGCCCTCGATGATCTGGTGGGGGTCGTGCTCGATCAGCATGTGATCCTTGAAGGTGGCCGGCTCGCTCTCGTCGGCGTTCACCACGACGTACACGGGCTGGGCCTCGCGCAGCATCGACCACTTCTTGCCCGCCTCGAAGCCGGCCCCGCCCCGCCCCAGCAGCTTGGCCGCCATCACCTCGTCCTGGACCGCT
This sequence comes from Actinomycetota bacterium, assembly GCA_030776745.1. Lineage (GTDB taxonomy): Bacteria > Actinomycetota > Acidimicrobiia > Acidimicrobiales > JALYHF01. The sequence continues at coordinate 4,491 of JALYHF010000146.1, forward strand.
TGGGGCGAGATGGTGAGGGCCTTGCGCAGCCCCTGGTACCCCCCCGTGTCGAGGTAGGCCTGCAGCGTCCAGGACTGGGGGACGCGGACCCGCCGGCTGGTGATGGGCATGGCTTCCGTGAGCGGCATCAGCCCTCCTCGCCTTCGTCTTCGCTCTCCTGGGCCTCTTTCTCCCGCTTGGCCGCCTCGGACAGCCCGCCCCGGCGCTCCGGGTCCGGATCGGCTCCCGCCGGGCCCAGGACCTCGGCGCCCTCCTCGGTGGCGACGGTGACGGTGCCCACCACCTCGCGCTGCGCCTCGGCCCGCTCCGGCTCTTCGGGCGCCGGCGGAGCGTGCGACTCCGGGGCCGCCGGCTGGTCCTTGGCGTAGTCGGAACGCCCCTCCTTGGACACGCCGGCGGTGAGGCCGACCGTGCGCTGCACCCGGCACAGGGTGCCGTGGGGGGGGACCGTCTCGGCCAGCCGCCCGGCTCGCAGGTCGTCCATCAAGGTGTCGAAGCGCTCGGGCGTCACGTTGCCGAAGAACCGCCAGTTGACGGTGAGGCAGGGTGCCTCGTCGCACAGGGCCAGGCACTCGACCTCTTCGAGGGTGAACTCCCCGTCCGCCGTGGTGGCCCCGGCCCGGACCCCGAGCGACGACTCGGCGTGGGCGACCAGCTCGTAGGCGCCGTCGAGCATGCAGGCGATGTTGGTGCAGATCGAGACCAGGTGCCGGCCCACCGGTTCGGTGAAGAACATGTCGTAGAAGGTGGCGGTGCCGTACACATCGGCGGCGGTGAGGTCGAGCAGCTCGGCCACGTGGGCCATCGCCTCCTCGGTGAGCCAGCCGTCCTGCTCCTGGGCCAGGTGGAGGAGGGGGAGGAGCGCCGAGCGGGGCTGGGGGTACAGCGAGATGGCGTCTCGGGCCCGGCGCTCGTTCTCCGGGGTCAGCCGGGCCATCAGCGATCGACCCCGCCCATGATGGGGTCGATCGACGAGATGACGGCCACGGCGTCGGCCACCAGACCTCCCCGCAGCATGGGGGCCAGGGACTGGAGGTTGGCGAACGAGGGGTCCCGCATGTGGAAGCGGTACGGCTTGGCCGAGCCGTCGGAGACCAGGTAGCCCCCCATCTCGCCGCGGGGCGACTCCACGGCCACGTACACCTCGCCCGCCGGCACCTTGAAGCCTTCGGTGAACAGCTTGAAGTGGTGGATCAGCGCCTCCATCGACTCGTCGATGCGGCTGCGGGGCGGCGGGGTCACCTTCTTGTCCTGGAGGCGGTAGTCCCCGGGCGGCACGAGGTCGGCGATCTGGCGGATGAGCTTGACCGACTCGCGCATCTCGTTCAGCCGGACGGCGTAGCGGTCGAAGGCGTCGCCGTAGGTCCCCACCACGACGTTGAACTCGAGCTGGTCGTAGAACTGGTAGGGCATGTCCCGCCGCAGGTCCCAGTCCATGCCGGTGGCCCGCAGGATCGGCCCCGTGGCCGACAGGGCGAGGGCCTGCTCGGCGGTGACCACCCCGACGCCCTGCGTGCGCTCCTGGAACACGGGCTGGCCGGTGAGCAGGTCGTCGTACTCGTCGAGGCGAGGCGGGATGGCGTCGCAGATGGCGGCCACGTCGTCGCGCCAGCCGTCGGGCAGGTCGGCGGCCACGCCCCCGGGACGGATGTAGTTGTAGTTCATCCGCAGGCCGGTGGTCTTCTCGAAGAACGACAGGATGATCTCGCGCTCGCGCCAGCCGTAGAGCATCATCGAGATGGCGCCCACGTCCATGCCGTTGGTGGCCATGAACAGCAGGTGGGACGAGATCCGGTTCAGCTCCATCATCAGCATGCGGATCCACGTGGCCCTTGGTGGGACCTCGATCTCGAGCAGCGCCTCGGTGGCCATGGCGAACACGGACTCGTTGAAGAAGTTGGCCAGGTAGTCCATGCGGGTGACGTTGGTGCCACCCTGGAGGTACATCAGGTCCTCCTGGGTCTTCTCCATACCGGTGTGGAGATAGCCGATCACCGGCTTGGAACGCAGGACGGTCTCGCCCTCGAGCTCCAGCATCACCCGGAGCACGCCGTGGGTGCTCGGATGCTGGGGACCCATGTTGATGATCATGGTCTCGTCCTCGGTGACCTCCACGTTGAGGTCACCGCGGTCGATGGTGACACCCTCGGGGATGCGCAGGACGGCGCCTTCCTCCCGCAGGAGCTCCGTGGGCGGCGTGGCGTGCCGCGCCTCGAGCTCCTGGCGGCCTTCCGACGTCTCGACCAGCTGAGTGTCCCGGGTGGCCATCAGCACCTCACCTGGTCGAAGGAGCGGCCTTGAACTGCACCGGCACCCGGCCCACGGCATAGTCCTTGCGCAGGGGGTGGCCCTCCCAGTCCTCGGGCATCAGGATGCGGGTGAGGTCGGGGTGGCGGTCGAAGCGGATGCCGAGCATGTCGTAGGCCTCCCTCTCCATGGCCTCGGTGCCGGGGTACACGCCGAACAGCGACGGCACCACGGCGTCGTCCGCCGGCACCTGCACCCGCACCCGGATGCGACGGCGCTGCCGGGTGGAGACCAGGACGACCACCACCTCGAAGCGCTGAGGGGAGACGCCGTCGGGAAGGTGGCGGGCTGGATCGGTGAGGTAGTCGACGGCGCAGAGGTCGGCGCACAGGTCGAAGCCCTCGTCCTTGAGAGCCTCGACGACGTCGAGATAGGACTCCCTGCTCGGGTGGGCCACCTGCTGGCCGAGGGGCCAGGTCACCGGCGCCCCGTGGGCGTCGCCCGCCTCGGGCCTGCTGGTGCCGGCGAACTCGTCTTCCGGCTGGGTGTCGCTCACCCGGCCACCATCTTCGATGGCGGTCGTGAGCGGGGCGCGGTGCTCATCGCGTCTCCCGCCTCCGGCTGCCTCATTCCGGCGACCCGACCTTGACGTCCATGGGCTCGGCCTGGCTGCGGTCGGGCAGTGGCGCCTGGATCTGGAGCTGGGCGCCGGCGCCCGTCTCCTGACGGCGGCGGGTCAGCTCACCGGTGCGGATCTTCTCGTGCAGCGTGAGGATCCCGTGGATGAGGGTCTCGGGCCCGGGGGGGCAGCCGGGGGTGTACACGTCGACGGGCACGATCTGGTCGACCCCTTGCACGATGGCGTAGTTGTTGAACATCCCGCCGCTCGATGCGCACACCCCCATGGAGATGACCCACTTGGGCTCCATCATCTGGTCGTAGACCTGGCGCAGCACGGGCGCCATCTTCTGCGACACCCGGCCGGCCACGATCATGAGGTCGGCCTGGCGGGGCGAGGACCGGAAGACCTCCATGCCGAAGCGGGCCAGGTCGAAGTTGGCCGCCCCGGTGGCCATCATCTCGATGGCGCAGCAGGCGAGGCCGAAGGTGGCCGGCCACACGCTGTTGCGGCGGGCCCACTTCACCAGGTTCTCGAGGTTGCCGGTGATGAAGTTGTGGCTCAGGTCCTCGAGGCCCGGCATCAGGCCGCCTCCCCCGTCCGGGCGATGCGCCGCACGGTGGACTCGGTGGTGCGCCGGGCGGCGGTGGTGGCCTGCGACTCACGCTTGGCCGGCCCCCAGTCGATGGCGCCGTTGCTGATCAGGTAGACGAACGAGACGAACACGGCGATGGCGAAGACGATCATCTCCACCAGGCCGAAGAGGCCGAGCTGGCGGAAGATGACGGCCCAGGGGTAGAGGAAGATGATCTCGATGTCGAAGATGATGAAGATCATCGCCACCAGGTAGAACCGCACCGGGAAGCGCTCGGCCGGCTCTTGGCGGGGCACGATGCCGCACTCGTAGGGTGCCGACTTGGCGGCGTGGGCCTTCTTGGGGCCGAGCAGCGACGAGGCGAGGAAGGACCCGCCCGCGAACAGCGTGGCCAGGACCATCATGGTGAAGATCGGCAGGTACTCGCTCATCGAGCCGTCATCCTCGCCGAGCCGTCGTGCTCGATGGTGGCGATGAGCTACGCGCCGTGCCCATCGCTTCGCTCGCCACCGGCTTCGCTCCGCTCGCCACCATCTTCGGTGATGCTACTTGCAGCACTAGGTCGATGCTTGAGCCCGCGCCCGCATGACCTCCTTGTCGCGTTGGTGGAGCGTGTAGCAGCACACGCCGAAGATGATGGAGGAGGCGACCATGACGAGGAAGGGAGGGAAGCGCAGGTTGCCCAGGTCCCGCAGCATGATCACGCTGGTCACC
>JALYHF010000147.1 GCA_030776745.1 Actinomycetota bacterium
CCCCCCCCCACCTCTCCTTTCTTTTGGAGGACGTAGACACATGAGAAGACGCTTGGTTGCCCTTCTGGCCGGTTCCGTGGTCCTGCTCCCTCTGGCACCGCTCGTGCGGGCGGCACCGGCGCCGGCCGCTGAGAAGTGGGCGCTGGTGATCGGCATCAACGACTACGCCGGTCGTACGGTCGACACCATCGGCAGCGTCGGGGACGCCCAGGACGTGACCAAGGCGTTGCGCGACAACGGCTGGCCCGCCGACCACATCATCACCTTGCTCGATGGCGAGGCCACGGCCGCGAAGATCCGGGCTGGCATGCGGTTTCTCGTGGAGAAGAGCAGCCCCACGTCGTTCTCCGTCTTCCACTACTCGGGCCACACCAAGCAGTTCGACGGCGTGCCGGACGCCGAAGGCGCGGACGAGTACTTGTGGTCGGCCTTGAACGAGTTCATCTCGGACAATGAGTTCACCCACGAGATGCGAGCCGTGCGCGGACGCCTCTGGGCCAACGTGTCCAACTGTGAGTCGGCGGGCTTCGACGACGGGTTCAGTGGGCCAGAGAAGCTGTTCACGGCGGCCTCCATGGAGGACGAGAAGGGCTACGAGGAGCCGGCCTGGAACCGCTCGGTGTTCACAGGCCTCATGGTGAGCGAAGGCATCCTCAAGGGCAGTGGCGACGCGAACGGCGACAAGCGGGTATCGCTGGACGAGGCCTTCGCCTACGCAGAGAAGATCGCTCCGCAGATGACGGCCAACGAGAAGCCCTACGGTGCCCAGCACCCGTACCGGGCCGGTGGAGGCGGCGAGTGGTTCCTCTCTGCTCCCCCTCCGGCCGAGGTGCCCGACCTGCCGGCGCCCGTAAGGGATCTACCGGTGGTCAGGGATCTGCCAGTGGACGACCTCCTGCGCGCGCTGCCGGTTCCGGACCCGCCGCCCGGAACCCCGGAACCGCCCCCGCTGCCCATCCCGGAGCAGCCCATCGGAACTCCACAACCGCCACCGCCGCCGCCGCTCCCTGAGGGCCTGCCCAGGCTCTGAGGGCCTGGACTAGCCCGCGCCGCGCCGACTCAGCGGCGGCCGCGCCGGTAGAGCACGGGCGCCTTGCTGACCGGCACCAGGTCCCGCCGGTACTTGCGGTGGGTGCGCTCCACCGCCTCCTTGGCGTCGAGACGGGCCTGGGCCAGCTGCTGGCGGAGCCGCTCGTTCTCGTCCTCGAGCTCGATGACGCGCTTGACGCCCTCCAGGTTGAGGCCGGAGGCGGTGAGCTCCTGGATCCGGCGCAGGCGGTCGATGTCCACCTCGCTGTAGCGACGGCTCCCGCCCACGGTCCGCGCCGGGTCGAGGAGGCCCTTGCGCTCGTAGATGCGCAGCGTCTGGGGGTGGACGCCGGAGAGCTCGGCCGCCACGGAGATCACGTACACGGCGCGCTTCTTGTCGGCGGCCATGGTCACTCCACCCCCAGGTGGGCGCGGGGCGACTCCGTGGACGCCGCCGCCAGGGCCTCCACCGCCTCCTGCTGGGCCGGCGAGAGGCGCTCGGGGACCGCCACCTCGACGGTGACGAGGAGGTCGCCGGCCCCGGTGGGGACGGGCGCCCCTCGGCCCCGCACCCGGAACACGCGGCCCGAGCGCGTCCCCGGCGGGATGCGCAGGGTGACGGGCTCGTCGAGGGTGGGCACCCGCACGGTGGCGCCCAGGACGGCCTCCGGGAAGGTGAGCGGCAGGGTGAGGGTCAGGTCCTTGCCGTTTCGTCCGAACACCTCGTCCCCCCTCACCCCCACCTCCACGTACAAGTCCCCGGCTGGGCCACCGTTGTGCCCGACTCCTCCCCGCCCCTTCAGGCGGATGCGCTGGCCGTCGTCGACGCCGGGGGGCACCCGCACCTTGACCTGGCGCTGCCGGCGCTCCACGCCCGAGCCGTCGCAGGTGCGACACGGCGTCTCCACCCGCATGCCCGTACCCCCGCACTCACGGCAGGGTTGGCTGAAGGAGAACAGCCCCTGGTTGTCGGCCCGCACCCCGCGGCCCCCACAGGCCGAGCAGATGACGGGGGCGGTTCCCGGTGCGGCTCCCGTCCCACCGCAGGTGCCGCAGGCGGCGTCGGTGGCGACGTTGACCGTGGTGGTGACGCCACCGATGGCGTCCCGGAAGGACAGGTGCAGGGTGGTCTCCACGTCGTCGCCCCGCTGCGGGCCGGTCCGGGTGCGGGTGGCGCGGCCCCGATCGAACAGCCCGCCCAGCAGGTCACCCAGGTCGTCCACCCGGAAGTTCCCGCCGCCGAAGCCGGGACCGGGGCGACCAGGGCCGTTCCCGCCGCCGAAGTGCGACGCCACCGGGCCCAGGCGGCGAACCTCGTCGTACTCCTTGCGCTTGGCCGCGTCGCCCAGCACGTCGTAGGCGGCGGAGATCTCCTTGAAGCGGTCCTCGGCCCCCGGGTTGGCGTCGGGGTGGTACTGCTTGGCCAGCTTGCGATAGGCGCGGGTGATCTCCTTCTCGGTGGCCTTCTCGGGCACCCCGAGGACCTTGTAGAAGTCCTTCTCGAACCACTCCCGCTGCGCCGGCATGAGCGGTCCGCCCGCCTAACCCTTGACCTTCACCATGGCCGGGCGCAGGACCCGGCCCTTCCAGCGGTAGCCGGCCCTCAGCACGTCGATCACCTCGGGGGCGCCGTCCCCCGGCTCGTGCATCACGGCGTCGTGCTCGGTGGGGTCGAAGGGCTGCCCGGCCGGGTCGAGGCGCTCGAGGCCGGTGGCCTCCAGCACGTCCAGCAGCGAGCGGTAGATGGGCTGGACGTCCTCGCTGCCGTGGGCCAGGGCCAGGTCGAAGTTGTCGAGCACGGCCAGAAGCTTGCTCACCAGGTCCTGTGCCGCCCGCTCCTGGTGCTCGCTCTGCTGCTTGAGGACGCGCTTCTTGTAGTTCTCGAAGTCGGCCTGCAGCTGCTGGAGCCGCAGGAGGTAGTCGTCCCGCTCCGCCACCACCCGGGACAGGTCGTCGAGGTCCGCCTCGACCGCCTCCTCGGCCTCCTCGACCAGCGCGTCGACCTGCTCGAGGCCCTCGTCCACGGGCTGCGATTCGGCGTCGCCTGCCTCGGTCGCCGCGGGCGGAACCGAGGAGTCCTCCGGGTGGCCCGTGGGGAGGGGCCCGGCGGTGGGGTCCCCGCCGTCAGGCGGGGGGAACCGCCGGGAGGGACCCGGAGGGACAGGACCCGGAGGACGGACAGTCTCCGCCGACGAAGGGGCGGACGGAGGCTGGGCAGCCTCCGCCACCAGCCGCTCGTACTCGTCTGTGGCCCAGGGCCGCGACGGGTCCGACACCTTCTATCCCTCCTCGTCCACGATCTCGGCGTCGACCACCTCGTCGTCGCCCGGGCCGCCGGCCGGGCCCGGGCCCTGGGCCGCCGCCTGCTCGTCGGCGGCCTGCTCGTAGAGGCGCTGGGCGAAGCCCTGGCTGGCCGACACCAGCGCCTCGGTGGCGGCCTTGATGGCGGCGGTGTCGGTGCCGCCCAGGGCGTCTTTGAGCTCTTTGAGGCCGGACTCCACCCGGTCCTTCTCCTCGCCCACGATCTTGTCGCCCTGGTCGCGCAGCAGCTTTTCGGTCTGATACACCAAGGTGTCGGCCGCGTTTTTGACCTCGGCCTCCTCCTTGCGCCGCCGGTCCTCCTCGGCATGGGCCTCGGCGTCGCGCACCATGCGCTCGATGTCGTCCTTGGCCAGGGAGGACTGCCCGGTGATGGTCATGGACTGCTCCTTGCCGGTGGCGCGGTCCTTGGCCGAGACGTGCACGATGCCGTTGGCGTCGATGTCGAAGGTGACCTCGATCTGGGGCACGCCTCGGGGGGCGGGGGGCAGGTCCACCAGCTGGAACTTGCCCAGCGTCTTGTTGAAATCGGCCATCTCCCGCTCGCCTTGGAGCACGTGGATCTCG
>JALYHF010000148.1 GCA_030776745.1 Actinomycetota bacterium
GCCGAAGCAGGCGACCGCTTCGGGGCCAGCGTCTGACTGCGGGCATCCCGACGGGGCCCCGAAGCGCTAGGAGCTGGACGCCGCCGACCGGCGGGGGGGGCGGCGCACCTCGGCGTCCTCCTCCCAAGGGATGCGCGGTGCATCGGCCCACAACCGCTCGAGGTCGTAGTAGCGGCGCACCTCGTCGAGGAACACGTGGACGACGAAGTCGCCGTAGTCGAGCAGGACCCAGCGGGCGTCGGACAGGCCCTCGACCCGCAACGGCTTGCGCCCCCCCGCCTCGGCCACCTTGGCCTCGACCTCCTCGGCGATGGTGTTCACCTGGCGAGAGTTGGTCCCGCTGGTGATGACGAAGGCGTCGGTGATGGCCAGCACCGGCCCCACCTCGAGGATCACCGTGTCCTCCGCCTTCTTGGCCGACGCCGCCCGTGCTGCGACCGCCGCCAGGTCCCGGATGTCCTGCAGACCGGGGGCACTGCCCGCCTGCGTCACGTTGTGTCGCTCACTCTGGGCGGAGGTCCTTTCCCACGACTCCTACGACTCCCACGACGACGCTCACATCTACCCCCTCGAGCGTACGGCGCCCGAACGCGCCGGTGGCGCCGCCGACGTCATCCGGGCCCAGCGTACAGACCCCGCCTGCGGATCTCGCCGACCGCCGCTGCCGGGACGAGCACGTCGATGGGCTTGCCGGCAGCCACGCGCGCCCGCAGGTCGGTGCTCGACACCCCGATGGGGGGGGTGTCCACGATCTCCGCCCGCCACGGTGGGGGTGGCGGTACCACGGCCACGCCGGGGCGGGCCACCATGGCCAGGGTGGCGCGGTCGCGCACCTCCTCCATGCGCTCCCAGGTCGGCAGCTCGGCGGCCACGTCGGACCCCACCAGCAGGAACAGCTCGGCGCCGGGGTGGTGGTGGGCCAGCTCGGCCAGGGTGTCGGCGGTGTAGGACGGCCCGCCTCGATCGATCTCGAGGCGACTGGCCTCCAGCCCGTGGATCCCCTGCACCGCCGCCGCCACCACCGCATAGCGGTCCTCGGCCGGGCTGATGGGCTGGTGGCCCACCTTCTGCCAGGGCACGTTGGCCACCACGAGCAGGACCCGGTGGAGGCCGAGGGCGTGGCGGACGTCCACGGCGGCGGCCAGGTGGCCGATGTGGACCGGGTCGAAGGTGCCGCCGAACACGCCGATCCGCTGGCCATCGCCGACCACCGGGCGAGACTACCGACGGGGGGCCACGGCGCTGCCGCCAGGACTACTGGCCGGCCAGCCTGGCCACCACCGGCGCGAAGGCCTCGAAGGCATCGCCCGGCACCGACCAGTAGCTGAAGCCGTACTCCTCCCGGCGCTGGTGGAGGCTCTCGCAGATCTCCTCCAAACCGCCCACCAGAGCCACCGGGACTCCGAGGGCCTGCTCAGGGGTGATGCCGAAGGCCGGAGCCATCGCCTCGGCCGTGGCCCGGGCATTGGCGCCGACCAGGCAGAACGCCGTGTGACAGTGGAGCTCGAGCTGGGCGAAACGCTCGCCGGCCGCCTCCTCGACCCACGCCACCCGCTCCCGGAAGCGGGGCGCCAGTGCGGTCCTGGCCACGTCGGGTCCGACGAAGCCGGCGGTGAGCCTGGCGCTGAATCCGACGATGTCCGCCTCGTGGGCGGCCACCGTGAGCACGCGCCTGCCACCGCCGCCGATCAGCACCGGCGGCCGCGGCCGCTGGACCGGGCGAGGCAGCCCCTGAGCCCCACGAAGGTCGTAGTGCCTGCCCCGCATGGTGACGGCCTCCTCCGACCACAGCGACTTGATGACCCGTACGCCCTCCTCCATGCGCTCGATGCGCACTCCCGGTCGGTCCAGGGCCAGGCCGTACTGCTCGTAGTCGGACCGCATCCACCCGGCACCGATGCCCAGCTCCACCCGTCCCTCCGAGACCACGTCCAAGGTGGCGAGCTCCTTGGCCAACACGGCCGGGTGGCGGTAGTCGTTGGCAAAGACCAATGCGCCCACGCGCAACGTGGACGTGGCCTCGGCGGCCACCGTGAGGGCGACGAGCGGGGCCCACTGGTCGCCGAAGTGGTCCGGGGTCCACAACGTGGAGTAGCCGAGGTCCTCCACCTGGCGGGCGCGGGCCCGCCAGGCCTTCCCGTCCGGCGCGGAGGAGGTCTGGACGCCGAAGCGGAAAGCTCTCACGGGCGGACTCTACGGGCCGCGTGGGCTGGCACCGGCGAGGGCGGGCAGGGTGACGGCCTCACAGGTGAACGCCGCCGCGTCGCCCCCCGCCAGCGTCAGGACTCGCCCGGCGGCCTCGTTGAGGCGCCGCTCGTCGAGCCGGCCCGTCGTCACCGCCCGTACCAGGGCGTCGCGCATGGCCCTGGTCTGCGTGCCGTTCGAGCTCACTACGCCGTCGGCCCCGGCCCGGACCGCCCGCACGGCGGCCTCGGCGAAGGACCACCGAGGGTTGACCGCCCCCATGTCCACCGAATCGGTGAGGGCCACGCCCCGGAACCCCATGTCACGCAGCAGACGGTAGGCCTTCGGGGAGAGGCTGGCCGGCAGCCCGCCGTCCAGGGCCGTGTAGGCCACGTGGTTCATCATCACCACCGGGACGCCGGCACGGATCAGGTCGTCAAAGGGCTTCAGGTCGGTGGCCCGGAGCTCCTCGAGGGTGACGGCCACCGTCGGCATCCGGACGTGGGTGTCCACCCTCGTACGGCCGTGTCCGGGGAAGTGCTTGGCGGTGGGAGCCACACCGGCGGCGGCCAGCCCCTCGGCGTAGGCCAGGGCATAGGTGGCGGCGGTGGCCGGGTCGTCCGAGAACGACCGATCACCCACCACACCCAGGGCCGGCCCGGCGTCGAGGTCGACGACCGGGGCCAGGTCGAGGTTGACGCCCACCGCCACCAGTCTGGAGCCGATCCTCTTGGCCATCCGGCGCACGGCGTCGGGCGAGCTGTCGGCGGCCAGCCGACGTGGGCTCGGGGAGGTCCCCACCAACTCCCGGAACCTCGACACCCGGCCGGACTCCTCGTCGCTGGACACGATGAGCGGTCGGGCGGCACGGGCTCGGATGTCGGCCACCAGCTGGCCCACCTGGGCCACCGACTCGATGTTGGGCTCGGCGATCAACACCCCGCCCACGTGGACGTCGAGGGCCTCTGCGACCCTGCCATCCGAGGAGGTGGTCACCCCCGGGAGGCCGACGACCAGCACCTGCCCCGCCCGCTGCGCCAACGGGGCCGGCGCACACGCCGCCTGGCTGGGCGTCGGGGCGGAAGCCACCGCGGCGGCCGTCTCCCCGGGGGTGGGGGGCGGTGGCGCGGCATCCAGCCGGGGCAGGATGGCGGCGTTGAGCAGGGCGAAGAGGACGACGATCGTCAGTCGAGCGATCGCCCCGGCCACGGCGGCACGGTACCGTTCTCGGCCAAGCCCATTCGGAAGGAGACGGCATGGCGGCTGCGTGGACCCCCACTCTGGGCCAGGTGGCGCTCCTCGAGTTCGCCGACGCCGCCGACATGATCGGGGTGGTCATCGGCAACGACGGAGGACCAGTGACGGTCAGCCTCGGTTCCTCACGCCTGCCCTTCACCGAAGCCGACGTGCTGGCCAGCTTCTTCACCCCCGAGGCGCTGTACCGCGTCCACGGCAAAGCCCTCGGGCGGGAAGGGGACGAGGGCGTCGTGGACCTCGAGGTGCACGAGGTCGAACGGGTCCAGCGCCGAGGCGCACCGCGGGCCCGGGTCACCCTCCCCGTCACCCTGGCCGATGTGGGCAGCGGCGAGCCGGCGCTGACGGTCCACGGCGAGACGATCGACATCGGCCCGGGTGGCTGCCGCGTGCGCACCACCATGCCCTTCCCGCTCGCATCCGATCCCACCGTCTCGCTGCACCTCGCCGAGGGCGACACCATCGTGCTCCCGGCCGCCGTGCTCCAGATGGAGACGGTGATGGGGGCCTGGGAGTACCGCCTGGTGTTCATGTCCGTCGACGAGGGCGCCCGGCGGCGGCTCTTGGCCCTGGCCACGGCCCCCCCACCGGCCGGCTGAGCCGGCGCTTTGCCAACTGCGGGCCCGCTCGTCCACCCTGGAGGGGTGCCGCAGTGGACGCCCAGCAGCTGGCGTGAGCACCCAGCCGACCAGCAGCCGGACTGGCCCGACGAGGCCGCCTTGGACCGCGTCCTCAAGCAACTCGGGACGCTGCCACCCCTGGTGTTCGCCGGCGAGGCGCGCCAGCTGATCTCGAGCTTGGCCGAGGTGCAGGCCGGGCGGGCCTTCCTCCTCCAGGCCGGCGACTGCGCCGAGTCGTTCAGCGACTTCTCGGCCGACGCCATCCGCGACAAGCTCAAGGTCATCCTTCAGATGGCGGTGGTGCTCACCTACGGGTCGGGGGTCCCGGTGGTGAAGGTGGGCCGCATCGCCGGCCAGTTCGCCAAGCCCCGCTCGTCCCCCACCGAGCGGGTGGGTGACGAGGAGCTGCCGTCGTTCCGTGGCCACATGGTCAACGACGACGCCCTCACCGCCCTCGCCCGGGTGCCCGACCCGCAGCGCCTGATCGGGGGCTACCACCAGTCGGCCTCGACCCTGAACCTGCTTCGCGCCTTCACCAAGGGCGGCTTCGCCCACCTCAGCCAGGTGCACGTGTGGAACCAGCAGTTCGTGGCCACCAGTGCCGAGGGGCGCCGCTACGAGGCCATCGCCGCCGAGATCGAGCGGGCCATGCGCTTCATGAAGGCGTGCGGCATCGACCTCGACGCCGGGCCCCACCTGAGCCAGGTGGACTTCTACACCTCCCATGAGGCGCTCCTCCTCGGCTACGAGGAGGCGCTGACCCGCCGGGACTCCCTGACGGGCGACTGGTACGACTGCTCGGCCCACATGCTCTGGGTCGGGGACCGGACCCGCCGCCCCGACGGGGCCCACGTCGAGTTCCTCTCCGGCGTGAAGAACCCGGTGGGCTGCAAGCTCGGCCCGTCGGCCACGGTGGACGAGGTGCTGGAGGTCTGCCAGCGCCTCGACCCCGGCCGCGTGCCGGGTCGCCTGACCCTGATCTCCCGCATGGGCGCCGACGCCATCACCGACGGCCTGCCGCCCTTGGTCGCCGCCGTGCGAGGTGCGGGCCACCCGGTGGTGTGGGCCTGCGATCCCATGCACGGCAACACCTTCGCCAGCCCCAGCGGGCGGAAGACCCGCCACTTCGACGACGTGATGGCCGAGCTCACCGCCTTCTTCGCCGTGTGCCGGGCCGAGGGAACCTGGCCGGGCGGGGTCCACGTGGAGCTCACCGGCGACGACGTCACGGAGTGCCTCGGGGGGGCCGAGGAGGTCTTCGACCTCGACCTTCGCTACACCACCGCCTGCGACCCCCGCCTCAACGCCCGCCAGTCCCTGGACCTGGCCTTCCGGGTCGCCGAGCAGCTGCGGGGCTGAGCCGGCGTCGGAATCCTGAGAAAGTTGACCGACTTCCTCAGGAATGGGGTAGCCTGGCGGTGATGACGGTCCGCCTTGGCCCCACCGAGTTGATGCGCAGCGTCGGTGCCCCGTCGGTGGCCACGGGGGTCACGCCGCACCTGGTCCACGACACCAGCTGTCGCGCCCGCTCCTAGCAGCGCCCGCCGCCCGTCTCTGTCCCGGCCCCCAGGAGGTCCCATGGCCGTCACCCGAGAGATCGATCCCGCCGCTCTGGGCGACATCGAGAAGTTCGAGATGATGCTGGCCAGCTACCTGGCCGGCGAGCTCGACGAGGACCGATTCCGCCTGTTCCGGCTCAACAACGGCATCTACGGACAGCGCCAGGGCGGTCGGAACCAGATGGTCCGGGTCAAGGTGCCCTACGGCTCGCTGGTGCCCGAGCAGCTGGAGATGCTGGCCCACGTGGCCGACACCTACTCGCGGGGCTGGGGCCACATCACCACCCGCCAGAACATCCAGTTCCACTTCGTGCAGCTCGAGCGGGTCCCCGACGTCATGCGAGACCTCGCCAGCGTGGGGCTGACCACCCGGGAGGCCTGCGGCGACACCGTGCGCAACGTCACGGGATGCCACCTGGCCGGCGCCTGCCCCTTCGAGGTCGTCGACATCAGCCCCTGGGCCGATGCCACCTTCCAGCACTTCCTCCGCTCCCCCATCGCCCAGCGCCTCCCCCGGAAGTTCAAGATCAACTTCTCGGGCTGCGCCACCGACTGCGGGCAGGCCATGTTCAACGACGTGGGCGTGGTGGCCGTGGCCCGCCCCCGGGAGGACGGCAGCGTCGAGCCCGGGTTCCGGGTCTTCTTCGCCGGCGGGCTCGGCGCCAACCCGCACCCCGCCCAGGCCCTCGAGCCGTTCACGCCGCGAGACGACCTCCTGCCCACCCTCGAGGCCATCCTCCGGGTCTTCGACCACTACGGCAACCGCGACAACAAGCTGCGGGCCCGCATGAAGTGGCTGGTCGACACCATGGGCGTCGACGAGCTGCGCCAGCGGGTCTTCAAGGAGCGCAAGTTCCTGGTGGCGTCCCACAACTGGCCGGGCGGCATCCCCGAGGCCGTCCAGGAGCGGGGCGACGGGCCGGCCGGCACCAGCACCGCGGTCGAGCCCACGCCGGTGGGCGTCCCCGTCACCCTCCGCCTGGCCGCCGAGCAGGGCCGTTACCGCCGGTGGGAGAAGGTCAACGTGGTCCGCGGCGTGGCCAAGGGCACGGTCTCGGCCTACGGGCACGCCCGGCTGGGTGACATCACGTCGGCGCAGTTCCGGGCCCTGGCCGCCCTCCAGCGCGAGCTCGGCATCGAGGTGCGGGTCACCAACCGCCAGAACGTGGTGTTCCGTGGCCTCACCGAGCACCAGCTGGGCACGCTCCACGCCCGGCTCGAGGCCATGGGCATGGC
>JALYHF010000149.1 GCA_030776745.1 Actinomycetota bacterium
GCAGCGGACATCGCTGCCGCAGCTTGTGGGAATCCAGAAGCCCTCCGTTTCGCACGCGCCGTTGTTCCGGAGGGCGGACCCATGGCAACGGGAGCTCGGGCTAGAGCGTCTGACGCGGGCCGAACGCGTGGGATCACAACCAGGCCATGACCTCGAGACGACGGTTTTCATGAAGCGGGCCCTGCCGCGTGCATGGGAGCGGGGCGAACGGCCACGACGTGGGGGACGGTCTAGCGTCGTCGGCGTGGTCACGGGCGCCCGATGACCGGGCTGTACCTCTTCGCCGCCGCAGTCGGTGTGCCGCTTCTGGCGTGGTTCCTGCTGAGCGGGGGGGATGAGGGCAGCAATGGCGGCGATGGCGGTGATGGCATCGGCGGGCTCATGTTGCGCCTGCTGCCGCTCAGCACCATGGCCATCGTCGCCGCTACCTTCGGAATCTGCGGGTTGGTCCTCGGCGCCACCGGCACCGGGGCGGGCACGACGTTCGTCGGCGCCGCCATGGCCGCGGCCGTCGGCGGTGCCCTCAATAGCACCGTATTCGCCTACTTGCGGCGATCCGAGTCGACGACGGCGGCGGGAGACGAGCAGCTCGCCGGCGCCATGGGCCGTGTCGTGCTCCCGGTGGGCGGTGAACGCCGCGGCCGCGTCGCCATCTCCGTCGGCGGCCAGCAGCTCTACCTCTCGGCGCGTGCCCTGCCCGACGCCAGCGCCGACGCCGACGCCGACGCCGAGCTCGAGGTAGGCGCGCCCGTGCTGGTGGTCGAGGTGCGCGACGGCATCGCCAGCGTCACCCGCCTCGACCCGGAGCTGTCCTGAGATGCACAACCACGAACCAGGAGCCCAACTGTGATAACCGGTCTCATCCTCGGCGGCATCCTCGCTCTCGTCATCCTCGTGATCATCGCCACGGTGCGCAGCCTCATCATCATCTGTCCCCCGAACCGAGTGGCGGTGATCTCCGGGCGCTCCCGCCAGCTCAGCGACGGTCGCAGCGTGGGCTACCGGGCCATCCGGGGTGGCCGCACCCTACGGATGCCGCTCCTCGAGCGGGTGGCGTGGATGGAGCTCAACACCATCCCGATCGAGGTGTCGGTGCACAACGCCTACTCCCGCGGTGCCATCCCGCTCACCGTGCAGGGCATCGCCAACGTCAAGGTGTCGAGCATCGAAGGCCTGCTCCAGAACTCCGTCGAGCGCTTCCTCGAGGTGCCCCAGGCCGAGATCGCCGCCATTGCCAAGGAGACCCTCGAAGCGAACCTTCGCGGCGTGCTCGCCACTTTGACCCCCGAGGAGGTGAACGAGGATCGGTTGAAATTCGCCCAGACGCTGATCGACGAGGCCGACGACGACATCAAGACACTCGGGCTGGAGCTGGACGTGCTCAAGATCCAAAACGTCACCGACGAGGTGGGCTACCTGGACTCCGTCGGTCGCCGCCAGACGGCCGAGGTGCTGAAGGAGGCCCGGGTGGCCGAAGCACTTCGCAAGGCCGAGGCCGAGGAGTCCGAAGCCCTGTCGCGCCAGCGGGGCGAGATCGCCACCGCTCAGGCCGACCTCGAGATCATCGAGGAGCAGAACAACCTCCGCGTGCGCCAAGCGCAGCTCGAGGCTCTCGCCGGTGCCGCCGAGGCCGAGGCCAAGGTAGCCGGTGAAAAGGCCCGCGTCGTCGCCGAGCAGGAGCTCGAGAGCGAGCGGGTGCAGCTCGAGACCCGGCGGCTGGAGGCCGACGTGGTCGCCCCTGCCCGAGCCGACCTGGAGGCGAAGGAACTGGCGGCCAAGGCCGACGCCGCCAAGATCATCGAGGACGGCAACGCCCAGGTCGAGGTCTTCGCCCGCCTCATCGAGCAGTACCAGGCCGCCGGCTCGGACGCCCAGCGCATTTTCGTGTTGCGCATGCTCCCCGAGCTTGTCGACAAGATCGTGTCTACCGTGGGCGCCGTCGACATCGAAAAGGTCTCGATCATCGACAGCGGCGGTCAGGGGACGGGTGTCCCCGGCTTCATGGGCCAGCTGCCGGCTGCCGTCATCGCCCTGGCCGAGCAGATCGAGAACGCCACCGGGGTTGATCTCTTCAAAGCGCTGCGCCCCCACCCGGACGGCGCCTCGCTCGATGCCACCGGCGAGTACTGGGACGAGGAGGCATTGGCCGGCGACGCGGCGGCGTCGACCGAAGACGTTGGCTCCGGCGGCGGCTGACCACTGCTGACGGGCTCGCACCGACCGATGATCTGCCGACCACGAGCGCGATCGGATCGAAACGGTGCTCGAGCGTGAGCGGGCAAGCTGGCCGGCATGAGCACCCGCCGACCCCGCTGGTGGCCGACCGGTGGCGAGGAACCCGATCCCCGTTGGACGCTGGCCAATGAACGCACCCTGCTTGCCTACGAGAGAACCGCTCTCGGCCTCTTGGTCGCCGGGCTGGCTCTGACCGGTAGCCGAGCGGTCGCCGAGGCTCCGCTCTGGTTTTCCGCCATAGGCCTGCCTCTGATCCTCCTCGCCGCGGCAGTGGGTTTGGAGGGACGTCGCCGGTTCGTGAGCGCGCAGAGGGCGATGCGCACCGGCCAGTCGCTCGGCGCTCCTGCCGTAGCGGCCTTCCTGCCTTGGGGCATCGCCGTAGTAGCGGCGGTCGGCTTGGTCGCTGCGCTCGTTCAACTCGCGTCGTCGGGGTGAGCGATGAGGTCGCTCCTCCCGTCGGTGGGCGTCCAGAACCTTACGTCGGGTTCACGCCATGGCACGATGCTGCAGTGCCAGCATGGGCCCGGCCTTGGCCAGCGCCAGGGCCAGGCCCACCGGGTCGTTGTCGATGCGCACGGTCTCGAGGGTCTCGCCCTCGGGCGTCCGCCGCACAATCACGCTGCGGCGGCGGTGCAGGTCGATGCCCACGTACTGTCGTTGCACAGGGGTCCTCCTTCGCTTCGTGGGGTTTGGTTTCGACACCCCGAGTGTTGCGACACTCGGACCCACACGGCGAGCGGGGACCCCGCTCTTCTCCAACTTCGGCCTCGACGCCATCACCGCTCCTCGGGCCTTCGGCGCTCGGCTCGTTCTCCCGAGCCGGCTACGCGGGAGCGGCGCTGCGCTCCTTCATCGCATCAGGCAGGTACCGGAGCCACGGTGTCAAGGATGAGCCGGACTCGCACACAAGTACCGGGGGACAGGTGTGGACTCCTCGTGGACTCAGCTCCGAGCCAACGACCCCATAGATGAGGATACAT
>JALYHF010000150.1 GCA_030776745.1 Actinomycetota bacterium
TCGGGTTGGTGGCCAAGGCAGCGCTCGTACTCGCGGTGACCGGGGCGAGCCTCACCGTCGCAGGGGCCGCTCGGGTGCTCCCCGGCCCCGCCCAACGGATGGTGGCCAAGATCATCGAGGCCGTCACGCCCTTTGACCTACCCGCCGACGATGGCGATGGCGCCAAGCGTACGTTCAGCCGGGGACCCGGGTTCCCCACCCGGAGTGGTGAGGGTCCGGCCGCGGACGCGCCGCGGTTGGCCGACGGGGCCGAGATCGAGGATGGTCACGGCTTTCAGGAACGCGGCGGGACCGACATGGCTCCGCCTCCGGGGAAGACCGATCGAGGCACCCAAGCGCCCTCCGCGGAGGGGCCGGCCCCGGCGGTCCCCGCCGGACGCTCGGATCGAGTTCCCGCCCCGCCCGGACCTTCCGACCGACGTCCCACGTCGCCGCCTGGCGCTGCCGCCGGCACGCGCCGCAGTGCAACGTTGACTGGCGCAGCGCAGATCCCGGGGCCGGGAGATCCGGACGGCGGCGGCACCGCTTTCATCAGCCTCAACTCTGGCCAAGACCTGCTGTGCCTGACGCTCAGCGTCACCGGCATCGCGCCGGCGACGAGTGTCCACCTCCATAACGCACCGGCTGGCGCTACCGGCCCGGTCATCGCAAGTTTCTTGCTTGCCGACGACAGTTCGACCGGCTGTGTCCCAGTCGGCAACGAGGTGATCAAGGAGATCCGAAGGAACCCCGACAGCTACTACGTCGAGGTACACAACGCGGAGTTCAGGGACGGAGCGCTACGCGGTCAGCTCGCGAAATAGCTCCGGCATTCTCCTCGCCACCCGGTTGTCCATCCCCACTGAGGACTCTCATCTCAGCGTGACGCTACGGAGGAGCGGCGTCGGCTGCCACCAACCGGTGCTCGAGTGGTCCGGCTCTCATCGCCTCGCCAAGGGCCTTGGCGGTTGGGCCACGAACCGCGATGAAACCGACGAACGGCTGGTCTCGCGGTCGCCTCCATCTCGGCGCCCACCGACTCGTTGGCGGCCTGGTGCCGCGGGGTGGCAGGCCGGCCAGCAAGCGCATGGTCCGCCGGTCCACCCACCAGGAGGCGCTCAGCGGCCAAAGCGATCTACAGGAGCCCGTCCCGCTGCCCCTCGTCGATCTCGGCCTGGCGCACCCACGCCGGCACCGCCGTCTCGGTCAGGTCCAAGTCGCGGCACACGTCGGGGACGGTCTTGCCGCTGGTGCGAACAAGCTCGACCACCTCCGCCTTGAACGCCTTGGAGAACGACCGCCGGGGGCGGGCCTTCTTCCTTCCCATGGTCTCCATGATGGAATCCTTCCTGGGACCTCGCTCCTGATCGTGGATGTCCGTCAAACCAGGTCAGGCCCAGTCTGGTCAAAGCTCCCCAGAGCGGGCATTGTTGGCGGATGACGTTTTGGCCGGGCTTCCGCCTTGCGCGGGGCGAAGGGCTGTCGCCAGAAGGCGATCCTGCATCCGCTTACGCGGCACCGACAGCTCGGTCACCGAGGACCGTTCGGACCACTGTCCAGGCGGTGATGTTGATGGTGGCGCTGAGTGCCTGTGGTGGAGCGGACGGCCGGGATAGCGAGACGAAGGTCCCGACCGAGACGTCGTCCACAACCACGTCGACGCTACCCAGTACCACTGCGACAACCGCTGCAGTCACGGGTTGCGCAGATCTCGCCGCGAAGGCCCTTCGACTGGCCCAGGATGCCCGCGGCACCATGCGCGGGATCCGGCGCCCCACTCCCGAGGAGGAGGCCACGTTGCGAGCACGTGAACAAGCTTTGCGTGCCGAGGCGCGCCAGCGCGGATGCCCCGTTCCGCCGGGGCTGTCGTCGGGTTATGTCCGGGAGCGTGGTTCCTGACGACCACGACAGGAATCGTTGGTTGTATCGCCGGTAAGAGTGCGATATCTGCCGAACTGCGATAGCCGAGTGTGGCAGTCCGCACAGAGCGCGCGTCGCCTGACACACGACCCCGACGGCTCCAGGAACTCGGATGTCGGCGCTTCGTGGTCGACGGCCGCACGAGGCTTCGTCGGCGAGTTCGGCGATTCTCTCTGCCGTCGTGGTTGGGCGAGGCGCACGGTGTCGATGTATTCCGCCAGGGCTGCTCCAAGAGACGAACAACGGTCGTCTGGCTGCGCCCGTCCCCCATCGTCGCAGGCGGCCACCCGCGCCGACACGAAGCTCGACGTCCGCACTGGAGCACGCCGTCGGGAAGGAACTGGCGGCGCTTGCAGCCGACACCGCTGCCCCTTGGCAGGCGCAGAACCAATCGAGCCCAACACTGCGACGGCCCTCGTAGTCACGCTGTGGGAGCGGCTTGAAAGCGTTGAGGCCGAGGTGCCCGACCGATCACTGTCGAAGTCGCTCGCAGCGCTCCACTCGGCGCTGGCCCAAGACCCCCACAGACCTGCCGTCGTTCGGTCGAAGCTGCTACGAGCGCGAGTGGCGCTCGGACGACGACGCCTTCATGGCCGCGCTCGCGCCGCAGGACCGCTCCTCCCCTCGCTGTACGATGCCCGCCTCGCCGAGTTTCACGGCCTTGACCTCGATTGGCAACGACTTCCCGGCGAGCCGCACGACGGCAACCGACTGCTGACGCCCACGGGCCCGCGCTGGCTCGACCTTGAGAGCTGCTGTATCGGCCCTCTCGAACGGGACCTCGCATTCCAGTCCGCCGAGGTGAGCGCAGCGTTCCCGGAAGCGGATGGCGATCTGTTACGGCGGCCAAGCCGGGTGAACAGCGCCCGCGTCGCAACGTGGTGCTGGGGACAGGCGCGCTTCCCGGAGATGCGCCGGCATGGCGAACTCCACCTCCACGTCCTTCGGGGAGAGGCGGGCCGGCCCTGAG
>JALYHF010000151.1 GCA_030776745.1 Actinomycetota bacterium
CCGGAGGACAAGCCCGTCGGTGAGCTGTTGGCAGACATGACCTCCCAGGTGACCACCTTGATGCGCAAGGAGGTCGAGATGGCCATGATCGAGCTGAAGGACGAGATGAAGCAGGCGGCCAAAGCCGGGGGCATGTTGAGCGGTGCGGCCCTGAGTGGCTACCTCGCCGCGCTGTTCGGCTCCTTTGCCGTGGCCTGGTTCCTCGACCGCAAGCTCCCGCGGCCTTTGGCCTTCGGCCTGGTCGCCATGTTGCACGGGGCGGCGGCGGCCACCTTGTTGAACGTCAGCCACCAGAAGATCAAGGAGGTTGATCTCGCGCCGACCCAGACGATCGAGACGCTCAAGGAGAACGTGGAATGGGCGAAGGCCCAGAGGAGCTGATCGGGATCTCGACGACTCGAGTGGTCCCCGGCTCACTCCGTCACGGCCCGCTCCTGGCGCACCCGAGCCTCGACGACCTGCAGGTCTGGTTGCTCGACCCGGTTGAGCGCCTCGATGTTGCGCCGCACGTCCTTGCTCTCACGGGCGCCAATCAGGAGGAGCCCGGCAGTCAGCAAGCCGGGGTTCAGCACGACCCTGGCCAGGCGCGCCGTCCGGGCATCGCGCCCCCCGATCGGGCCTCCCCAGTCCTGGCGGGGCAGCGGTGCCAGCTCGGTGGCGAATCGCCACGCCTCGCTTCGGGCCACCTCGAAGCTGAACCTCACGACCTCGTCGTCGTGGCGGCCGCCGATCCGCCCCAGCCAGCCGATCCAGGGGGAGATACCGGCGAGATCACGCTCGATGCCGCCCATCAGCACGGCCAGGATCTCGTTGATGCGATCGAAGTCGCGCCGCAGGCCGGGAAGGGCTGCGCCAGGAGCGGTCCCGGCGGCCGCGATCCCGAGGTCCAGGTTGATGTGGGCGTTGATCCCCACCAACAGGTGCTGGAGGACGATCGGTCGGGACGCGGTTGTGGCCTGAAACGCCAGCTCCCAGGAGCGTGTCGGCCTGCCACCCCCCTGGTAGAGATCCAGCGCCGCGAGGTAACGGGCGGCGAAGGCCACGTCGAGGCGCTGCATGCGTTCGCCGTCGTCGAAGAACCCGGTGGCGATGCCCTCGGCCACCTTGGCGGTGACCGTGCGGTAGATGGCGGCGAAGTAGCCCACCCGACTGCCGTCCTGGCGGGCCCGGGCGATGACGGCGTCGAGGGCCTTCAGCACCTCGTCGACGGTTCGGATCCCGCTCACCGGCTCGTTCACCACCCTGTCCTTATCACCTCCGAGCCACCGGGCTCGGCGTGTGCGAGGTAGGGCCTGCCCTTCACCCCGCTCGGGGCAGAACGTTGTATCAGGCGAGAGGTCGAGCGGCTCTGTAAGCGTGGACGAGCGGGCCGGCCCCCGCCGGAACGGGGCTGGACGAGGGGAACCAGTGATCGGCTGCAGAGTCACCGTACGACCCATCGACCGGACCTACCCCGTGGTGGCACCGGGGCGAACGGCGTCGAGCCTGCCTCTTCCCAGGGTCACCAAGAGGGCGGCGCGGGTCGGCTCCGTGAAGAGGGCGACGGTCACGTTGGCGAACAACGGGCCGCTGTTGCGCAAGCTCAGCCGGCCTTTGCTCCGCCTCAAGCCGATCCTCGAGGTGGGCAAGCTGGTTCTGGTCACCCGCCACGTGGACGTGGTGGAGGTCCTCACCCGGGACGAGGATTTCACTGTCGCCGAGGGCAACGCGGCGACGATGGACCGTGTCAACGGGCCGTTCATACTCGGGATGGACCGCTCGCCGCAGTACCAGCGCGAGAGGTCGATCCTCGAGCGCTGCATCCAACCCGGGGATGCCGGCCGAATCCGCGCCCTGGTGGCGGCGACCGCCGGGGAGCTCGTGGACGGTGCCCGGGCTCGCGGTCGTATCGACGCGGTCCAAGGCCTGGCTCGGCCGGCGGCCCTCCGGGTTGTAGCGGACTACTTCGGTGTGCCGGGACCAGACGAGGCGACCATGGCCCGCTGGATGCGGGCCATCTTCCACGAGACGTTCCTCAACGTGGGCGGTGACCCCGAGGTCCGCATGGCCGGTGAGGCTTCCGGCAACGAGTTCCACGCCTACGCCGACCAGCTGATCACCAGAAGGCGAGCGCAGATGGACGCCGGGGAGCAGACCCCAGATGACTTCCTGACCCGCCTGGTGCGCCTCCAGGGTGACCCGGAGACTCGTCTGAGTGACGAAGGCATTCGTCGCAACGTCGGCGGGGTCGTCGTCGGCGCCGTGGAAACCACCTCCAAGGCCACCGCCCACGCCATCGACCAGCTCCTTCGCCACGGCGACGCCGTCCGCCGGGCCCGGACGGCTGCGGCCGCTGGTGAGGCGGACGAGGTGGGCCGCTATGCGTTCGAAGCACTCCGCTTCAACCCCATCAATCCCGTCCTTGCTCGTCACGCGGCACGGGGTGCGGTGATCGCTGCCGGCACCAGGCGCGAGCGGTACGTCCCTGCCGGCAGGACCGTCTACGCGGCCGTGCTCCCCGCCATGTTCGACCCCGACGTCTTCGACGAGCCCGACGAGTTCCGCGCCGATCGCCCGATGTCGGCCTATCTGCACTTCGGTCACGGCCTCCATACCTGCTTCGGCCGATTCGTCAACGCCATCCAGATACCCGAGCTCACGGCCGCGCTGCTCCGGCTGGAGAACCTCCGCTTGGCGCCAGGGGCGGACGGGAGGATCGTCTACGACGGTCCCTTCCCCGACAAGCTGCTGCTCGACTTCGATGCGGTACCGGCGGAGGGGAGAAGGAGGGTGTGACGTGAGGCAGTCGGCGTTCACCATCATGACCCCGATCGATCCAGGCGAGGTCGCCGAGCTCGAGAGCCTGCTGAACGACATCGGTGATCACATCGACGACAACCCCCATGTTCGCTTCGCCGAGTTGGAGGATCTGCACTACGCCAGCTTCTTCATCGTGGCGAACGGCACCGAAGGTGCCCATCTCTTCTTCGAGGGAAACGTCGACGGTCGTACGCGCCCCTTCCTCGAGAAGCTCCTGGAGACGGAGGCCGCCCGCAACGCCGTGGACTCGATCTACGGGCACTGCATCGGCTACCCGCCAGCCGCCACGGACAGAGCCGCCGCCCTCCACTACCTCACGTCGCACGACATCGGAGCCAACGCCTTCTACGTCGCCTGGCCAGGACGAACCGTGGGGGAGATCCACCGGGAACAGCAGCTGCGCGACGGCATCGAGCGATTCATCGACGAGCAGGGGCGCGCTCTCCGCCAACAGAGGCCCGACGCCATCCACCAGCGGATCGCCGACCGTGTCGCCGACGACCCGGGCATGGAGTGGGCTCGCACCACTCCGCCGAAGCCCTTCCTCGTCGCCCATGGCAAGAGGGTTCGCAACCTCATCCTGGTCCTCGTGACCATGGCCGTCCTCCGGCTCGTCAAGGTTGCCTTCGGCCGGTCGTCTACCCGGCTGGGCCGCTTCGCGGCCAGGGTGATCCTCGGGTCCATCCCTGCTCTCGCCGGTGTCGCGGTACGCCAACTGCGCACCGAGGAGAGAAAGGACGACCGGGACGACCGTGAGCGAGTCCCCGACTGGCAGACGAGGTTCGCCCGCTGGACCGAGAGCCAGGACCTGCTCGGCATCGTCCGGCGTGAGAACGTCCAGGTCCAGAACCACATGGTCAGCGTCACCAAGGTCAAGGACGGCTGGTTTCGCCTCACGACCTTGCGTCTGGTGCTGTGGGTCATCAACCTCACCGCCCGGCTCACGGCGAACAAGGGCAAGCTCGGCGGCATCTCGTCCATCCACTTCGCCCGATGGGTCAT
This sequence comes from Actinomycetota bacterium, assembly GCA_030776745.1. Taxonomy (GTDB): domain Bacteria; phylum Actinomycetota; class Acidimicrobiia; order Acidimicrobiales; genus JALYHF01. The sequence continues at coordinate 3,802 of JALYHF010000151.1, forward strand.
CACACCCGACAAGAGCCTGGTCTTCATGAGCAACTTCGACGGCAGCTGGGAGAGCTACCTGAACGACTTCATCGATCTCGCCGCAGCGGGCTTGACGGCGGTCTGGACCAACACCGAGAACGAGGTCGGCTTCCCCCGCACGAAGTGGCTGGTGACGAAGGGGGCCAGGGACGAGGCTCGCTTCAAGGCCTATGCCCGCTTCAGCATGGTCCCGACCAACACCTGGTACAGCGCCTACCCCGACCTCACCGTGTCCAACATGGAGAACAACATGCGGATACGCGAGGCGCTGTTCGCTCCCCTCGACCCGCCCGCCACGGCCGCGTGGCTTCGGCGGCTGTAGCGGGTAGGGGCGGAACCGTGACGACGCTCGAACGCCACGACGTGCAGGGCTTCGTCGTGAGCGGCTACGGCAGCAACATGCCCGAGGCCAGGTACCTCCTCCTCGGTGTCAGAGACGCCCGTGCCGCCCGGAGGTGGATCGGCGAGCTCTCGGGCCGCGTGACAGCGAGCACGGGGCGCGAAGACAACCGGTGCATCAACGTCGCCTTCACCTGCGAGGGGCTGGCCGCGCTGGGGCTCCACACCCCGGAGCTGAGCACCTTCTCGCCACCGTTCCAGGAGGGCATGACGGCGGAGCACCGGCAACGGATCCTGGGTGATGCCGATGCGAGCCATCCCGACAACTGGGAGTGGGGACGGCCGGCAAGGCCGTCCGAGGAACGCTCTGCGAGCCAAGTCCACGTCCTCCTGCTGGTCTTCGCCAAGGACGAGGAGACGATGACGGAGGTGGAAGCGGACGAGCGGGCCCGGTTGGCCGCCGACGGTGCCCTGGAGGTGATCTTGCCGCTGACGCCGGAGCGGCTCCCCGGGCGCCAGAGCGTCGGCAAGTTCGGCCTCGAACACTTCGGCTTCGCCGACGGGATGTCCCAGCCGGTGGTCAAGGGCAGCGGCCAAGAGCGCAAGCTCGCCGGTGACGACGCCCGCCGGTCCGTGATCGAGACCGGCGAGTTCGTCTTGGGCTACCCCAACGGCTACGGCGAGCTCACCCCGTGGCCGAAGCTGCACACGCCCGGAGGTGAGGACTTCGGCCGCAACGGCACGTACCTGGTCGTCCGTCACCTGGCGCAGGACGTGGCCGGGTTCTGGACCTGCTTGGACCGCCACACCAAGGACGCGAACGGCGAGAGCAACCCCGAGGAGAGGGAGAGGCTGGGAGCGAAGCTCGTCGGGCGCTGGCCGAGTGGTGCTCCCTTGGTTCGGTCTCACCACCGAGACGATCCCGACCTCGGGACGGACAACTCGTTCGGCTACGCCGCCGTCGATCCTGACGGTGAGCGCTGTCCGCTCGGCGCCCACATCCGTCGGAGCAACCCTCGGGACTCCCTCGGAGACGATCCCGAGAAGGCGCTCGAGCTGGCCAACCTCCACCGCATCATGCGTCGGGGCCGCGTCTACGGCCCGGCGCTCGACCAGCCGCTCGAGGGGGACGATGGCCGCGACAGGGGTCTGCTGTTCATGTGCGTGAACGCCAACATCGAGCGCCAGTTCGAGTTCGTGCAGCACACCTGGTGCAACAACCCGAAGTTCGCCGGCCTCTACGACGAACAGGACCCCGTGGTCGGGAACCAGCCCGGCGGTGGCAACTTCTCGGTCCAGGGCTTTCCTCTCCGCGAGAGGGTCCGGGGCATCCCGAGCTTCGTCACCGTGCGAGGTGGTGCGTACTTCTTCCTGCCCGGCATCGGGGCCCTGCGCCTGTTGGCGGCGCTCGAGCGTTGAGCCCGGCACCCGTGCCTATCCTGGCGTCATGGAACACGACTACGCGTCCTACGACGACTTTCTCAAACTCGAGATGACGGTCGGGAAGGTAGTCGACGTCCAGGACTTCGAGCGCGCCCGCCGTCCCAGCTACAAGGTGCGCGTGGACTTCGGTCCCGAGAAGGGGGAGCGCTGGTCGAGCGTTCAAGCCAAGGCGGAGTACTCGAAGGACGAGCTGCTCGGACGCTTGGTCGTCGGCGTCCTCAACTTTCCTCCCAAGAACATCGCCGGCTTCAACTCCGAGGTCCTCGTCCTGGGCGTTCCCGCCGAGGACGGTTCGCTCTCCCTGCTCGAGCCCGGTCGAGGTGCCAAGCTCGGCGGCGCCGTCTACTGACGCGCCCGCCGGCACCAGGTCAGGTCCAGGGGAAGCCGAGGACTCACGCGGTCCACGACCTCCAGACCTGCCTTCTCCAACCGTTCGTCGAGCTCTGTCAGGGTCGGCGTCCACGCTGCGAGCCGTTCCCGGTCCGTTTGCCGGTAGATCCCGAGCATGCTCCGGTTCTTGCAGGCGTAGTCCGACCAGGTGCCGAGGAACAGCAAGCCGTCTTCGCTCAACAGCTCCGCCATCCGGTCCAGCGCCCGCTGCAGCGAGTCCTCGTACGACGGCTTGCGGTCCCAGCCGAAATGGGAGAGCGTGCCCAGCATGCAGGTGATCACGTCGAACGAAGGCCTGATGTTCAGCTGGCGGGCCGTGAAGTTGCTCTGCGTGATCTCGATGCGGTCATCCTCCGGGCACAGGCGACGAACGTTCGCCTGAGAAAACCGGACACAGTCGAAGTCCTCGTCGATGCCGATGATCCGCCCGTCCTCGGCGACGCATCCTCGCAGGTTTATCGGGTATCGCGCCGTGCACGTCCCGACATCGAGGTAGCGGCCCACCCGGAGGTTGCCCTCACGGGTCGCGTCGCGGATCACCTCTTCGACGCGCGCCAGCTCCACCGTCTTCAACTTCTCGTCCTCTTCGCTCAGCGCGTACTCGTAGATGGCGAGCCAGTTCGACTCGTAGTCGATCTTCGAGCTGGCGGAGTTCACCGCGTCCTGCAAGTCGTCGATGAACTCGGCCATGGGCAGCCCCCTCTGCCAGAGCTCGTCGAAGTAGCTCACGGCGGCGTCGAAGTAGACGCCGAAGTACCGCGTGGCCGGGGAGTAGCTCCGGACGCCGTGGATGACGCGGCTCCCCCCCTCGAAGACGTCGAGACGCCAGTCGTCGTAGATGGCCAGCTCCGAATCCTTCGGGTCCCAAACCATCTCCTTGGGCAGGAGACTCTCGTACAGCTTCTCCTCGTCGAAGACGGCCCTCACCTCGAAGCCCTGGTCGAGGAGACGACGCATGTTGTTCTTCAGATGCCTGTGCTCGTCGGCGAGCTCCCGCAACTCGTCGTACTTCTGCAGTTGACGCTGGAGCACCCGGTGGTCCCTGTACGCCTGGACGACCATCTCGGCCGGCTGATCCAAGAGGAACAGGCGCCGGGCCTCGCCCGAGGCAGCCCTTACCCGCCTCAGCATCTCTTCGTTGGCGTTGATGACGCCGCCGTGGGGCTGGGTCCAGAAGCCAGACGACAAGAACGTGGTGGTCCAGAACCTGTGCTGCACCAGACCCAATGCCTCCGAATAGGTAGAGATCGGCGCGGCGACCGAGCCGAGCTCGAGTGGCTCGGGTGCCACTGCCCGCCTGTCTCGAGAGAACTCGGCCAGCTTGTCGGCGACGGCGTCCAGCTTCTCCCGCTCGGCCCGGAGCGTCTTGGCGTACCCGAGCCCCCCGTCGGGGATGTCCCCGGTGCTCGGTTGCCGCGGCTCGATCCCCTCCCACTTCCTCCTCGCCTTCTCGGTGAACTCGGCCAGAGCGGCGTTGCGGGCTATTTGGTCGGAGGGAAACTGGTCGGTCTTGATGCCGACCACGTCCGACGGGAGCTTCACGTCCTGCTCTTCGAGTATGAGGACGCGGTCTCTCCCGATGGCGGCGACGAACAACCCGTACTCGAGGATGACGTTGTCCCGGGCGGAGAACGTGGCTTCCCCGCGGAAGCCGAGCTTGTCGTCCTTGGCGAAGACGAAGACGGCGGCGTCCGCCAGCTCGACCTCCCTGAGGAGGGTGTCGAAGGTGTAGTCGCCGGACGTGAACACCTGGTTCCATGGCCGCACGCTGAACCACGAAGCCATCAGGCCGACCAGGCGGTTGACCACCGCGAGCGCCTCTGACGAGCTCCCGATGAAGACCGTCGGTTTGGCCTGCTCCTGGGCATCGCCATTCGCCACAGCCGCCATCTCCGGATCACCTCCTCCGGCACGCAACGAGCGTGCGTCCTTGTTCTCGTCGAGCGCCCCCAGCCTGCCCCTCCGGCGAGCCCCCGTCCATCACGTCGGCGCGAGCACCAGCCTGGGGCCGCGGAAGGAGGGGGCAGGCACGGAGCCGTCGCCGTTCGCTCACTGCTCATGTTGAGTGCCGGAGAGCCGGCGTTGATAGGTATTTCCGGGCCGAGGCGGCATCTCAGGGTCATGGCGCGCCCCACGGTGCACCTCCACCCGCGCCACGCCGGGCCCGGCCCCACCACCACGTCGGGCCTCGGCGGGACCACCACGACAGGCGCACCGATGCCCATGGTGGCCTCACCCGAGGCGTCCAGTAGCAGCCGAGACCGAGGACCCGCCCTGGCCAGCCGAGCTGAACGGCGTGCCCCATAGCCTGAGGAGTGGCGGCCGCGAGGGGATGGAGGCGGCGAGGAGGCAGCATGGCCAGGTACGTGGAGCTGAGGCGGCACCCGGACGACGAAGATGACGCCCTCTCAGCCGACGGCGTTCGCCAGGCGTTGGAGATCGGGTCGGGGTTGGAGGGCAACTATGAGCTGCTCGTCTCCAGCGGGGCTCAGCGGGCCACCCAGGCCCTGGCGTGCTTTCTGGCCGCCCTCGGCCAGAAGGTGCCCGCCGGCGTGGTGGTCGAGCGGGGCCTGCGCTCCGAGACGGAGGACCGGTGGAGGGCTGCGTACCAAGAGGCTGGCAGCGCCGACCTTGACGCCCTGCGCTCGGCCGATCCGGAGTTGGTGGAGCAGGACTCGGCCACGCTCGGCTCCGCTCTGCGTCGAGTGCTCGATCGGCTGTCGGACGGAACACGGGCGCTGGTGGTCGGCCACAGTCCCACCAACGAGGCGGCGGTGCTCGGCCTCACCGGTGATGTCGTGGCGCCCATGTCGAAGGGGGGCGGCGTGCTCATCGTGGAGGAGAACGGGGAGCTCCGAGTGGAACCTCTCCGGTGACGACTCTGCCGTCCCCCAATCGCCACGTGCGGCCGCCGCCGCGCGCGGCCTCGGCATGGAGCTGCCTCGACCGCGCTACTGCTCCTGGAGCACCGACAAGACGTTGCCAGCGGGATCGCTGATCCACGCGATGAGCGGGCCGCCATGGCCGCGGACGATGCCCTTCTCGTCCTGCTCGAAGCCGTCGTACCTCTGGAGCTGCACGCCCCGCTTCGTCAGCTCGTAGACGGCGGCGTCGATGTCGTCCACGGGAAAGTTGAGGATCGTGAACGACGCTGGCGTGTGGTCCGGCTTCGGGTACACGAGGACGTCCCCGTCGCCGGCGATGTGCAGCGTCAGCAGGCCGCTTTCCTCGGAGACCTCGAGCCCCAGCGTCTCGCTGTAGAACTGCTTGGCCGCGCCGACGTCGTTCACCGCGAAACTACTGAATGCTCTCGTAGAACCGAACATCGCGCCTCCTACGCCTTCTCCATCGCCGCACGGTGCTCGTCGCTGAGCTGGAGGGCCATGGCCCGTGCGCCGACCACGTCGAGCAGGATGCTGTCCAGGCTTGGTCGCTTCATGTCTCCTCCTGGTCCCCTGGGCCCCCTCGGTTCGAACTCACACCACTGCAGACGAGCCGGTGGGAGGGAACTCATCGCTCAGCCGATACGTGCTCGCCATCGGGCGTCGCTACCAGGCCGACGCGCCAGGCACGCCTCGCAAGGCGCAGCTCCGTCTCGCAGCGATCGACCTGACGCCACGGTTCTCGGGATCGGCGACGCTTACGAGATTCAGGCACACGGATCCCGATGACCATCTTGTTGAAGGCGGTGGTGAAAGAGTGGGGGCTGATGGGTCAGATTGCGGCTCGCACCTGCTGGAAGCCAAGTGCTAGAGCCATGAGGAGCAGGCCGTGACCTACTTCGTTTCCCCCAGCCAGGAGACAGAGTGGCAGCTGGCGCCAAGCGAGCTGGCCGAGCGGTTGAGCCGGCAGTGGCCTGATGCCGTGATTCGCCCGGTCGAGAACCAGGCCAGCAACCACTCCCTGGAGTGGACGATGACGATCGACCGGTGGCGGGTGGACGGCTCTCTGGACAAGACCGGGCAGACAGTCCATCTCGACGGTGACATCGACGCTTGCGCCCATCTGGCTCGCTGGCTGCGTGAGCAGGTTCCACCGCAACAGGAGCTGGTCTTCTACGACGAGGCATTCTCGGCCGACGTCGCTCTGCTCCCAACGACCACTGAAGAGGATCTGGTAGCTCCGTTCATCCGCTAGTGTCGGTCCACTTCGGGGAGCGCCGGCAAGGCATTGCGGAGGGTGTCGAGGGCCCACCAACCTCGCGTTTGTCACCGAAAGCGACTGCTGCAGACAGAGACCTTTCACGCTCGGCTCAGGCTTCCTCCGACGCCCTTGCCCGGTCCGCTTCTTCGGTGAACATCACGGTGGCGTATCGCGCCTGACCCGGTCTTCGGCGCCCGGGGGCGGGTCGGGAGTGGGGAGCTCGCTGCTGACCATGTCGGCGAGGGCCACGAAGTCCCGGTAGTAGGGAGGAACTGCTGGCTCGGACACGGGCGGCTCCGGGCTCGGTGGCTCGCGAAGCAGGCGGGCGACCTCAGGAACCTCGGCCAGATGGCGGGAGAGGTCGGGCAGGTCAGCACCGCTCGGTGTAGAAGCGGGTCTCGTTGTTGGTCTTGCCGTCGGACGCGGCGGCGTGCATGAAGTTGCGGTTGGGCCACGTCTCCCCCGGCACCGAAGCAAACCACCTCGAGCAGACGCCGAATTGCATGGCGAGTTCGGCCAGGACGGGATCATGGTCAGGGTGGCTGGCAGCGCATGATCAGACGCCCCCGGTTCTCCACCACCTTCTCCTGGGCCTTTCGGCGAGCCCACCAGTTGGCGATGGGCCCGAAGAGGCCCTCAAAGGCGGGTGAAACAAGCCCTCGGCCCTTCTCCTCGTAGCTCTTGATGAACCCCTGATTCGTCGCTCGTCGCCCCGGCCCCCAGCCCTTGAGGCTCAATTGCTCCATGGCGGCCTCATGAGAATGATCGGGGTCGAGGGGTAGCACCGTCTTGGCGTCCGGCGTGGCCGGCACGGGCGCTTGCCCCGGCTCCCACGGCGGGTTGGTGAAGGGTCCACCGCTCAGGAGGCCGTCGAAGAGGGGATTGGCGTGCGGAAGGAAGCCCAGGATGTGGTCGTACGACCGGTTCTCCAGGGCCAGGACAATCGCCGGCCCGTGCCCTACGGGAGGTGCTCCACGAAGGCGACGCCCAGCTCCGCCGGCGCCACCCCGGTCACGGGCCGAACGTCGTGGGCCAGCTCGGCGGCGGCCGCCGCCCGCTCCCCCGGCTCGAGGGCCAGGACGGCCAGCAGCCTCTCCGGTTCCCAGCGCAGCGGCACGACGCATTGGAACAGCACGCCTTGGCGGGTCCGCCGCTGCGCCATCCCCACCACCTTGCAGCCATCGACGGTGACCTCCCCGGGGCCCAGCCCGGCGAAGCAGACCAGCTTGGACCACGGGGAGGCCACCAGCCCACCCCGGTGCACCCTGGCGCCGCCCACACCGACCGCGGCCAGGGCATCCACCCACACCTCCCCCAGCCACCAGAACGCCCGGCCCACGTCGGGCTCCCACAGCGGATCCCCCGCCGGCAGCACCACGTCCACCCACGCGACCCACCCGGGCTCCACCAGCACCGCTCCCCCGCCGCTGCGGCGCCGCACCACCTCCAGCCCGGCCCGCCGCACAGCGGCGGCGTCGACGTCGGCGTCGGCCTGCGTGGAGCCGAGCACCACGGCCGGGGCCGTTACGTCGCACAGCCGTACCACCCGGCCGGCCCGGGGGTCCGTGCCCATTCCGTGCAGGACGGCGGCGCTTCCGCTCGCCCGAGACGCCGACCATCCTGAGCGAGCCGGCTCGACAGCCCCTCCCGCCCCGCTCAGGCCGAGAGGCTGGCAGCCGAGCCCAGGTACGGCTCCCAGTCCGGCTGCATGGCGCCAGTAGCGGCGAGGATCCAGTTCCGCTCGCGGGGCACCATCGGCGCCCGCCGCAGGGCCAGGCCCGTCTCGTGGAGCAGCCGGTCCTCCTTGTGGGCGTTGCAGGGCCGACAGGCGGCCACCACGTTGTCCCAGGTGTGGGTCCCCCCCTTGCTGCGGGGGATCACGTGGTCGATGTTCTCGGCGGCGCTGCCGCAGTACTGGCAGCGGTGGCCGTCTCGGGCGAACACGGCGCGCCGGTTGAGGGCCACCCGAGCCTGGTACGGCACCTTGACGTAGTAGGCCAATCGGACGACCGAGGGCTCCGGGAACGTGGCCCTTTCGGAGTGGAAGTGGCGATTGGTGGCGTGCACCAGCTCCGCCTTGTCGCACAGCAGGAGCACCAGCGCCCGTCGGGCGGGGACGACGCAGAGCGGCTCATACGTCGCGTTCAGGACGAGCGCTCGGGACACGGCGGAGCTGCTACCGGGCCGCCGTCGCTGGTGGGAGGTGCATCGCCGAAGGCTACCGCTCCCGGCGCACCGATTGCCGGAAGCCACGGCACCAGCGCAGGTACGTGACCACGTCGGCCGGGACGGGCTGGTGGCGGGGATCCCCGTACATGGCCTGGAGGCGGAAGGCCACATAGGCGGCATCCGGGAGCGGGAGGAACGGCCGGCGCCGCCACCAGGCCGGCGCCGCCAGCACCAGCATCTGACGGAGAGCCGTCGCCCACAACGAGGGCCGGACCGCCACGGCGAAGGCGGCATGGACGAGGGCACGAGCCCGCAACGGGGAGGAGGTGACGGGACGGGGGTCCGTCTTCATGGGCGGCGCTCCCCGAGCCCGACGAAGCCGACTCGGGCCGCTCCCACCAACGGAGCGTCGGCACCGAGGCCGGCGGGGACGATGCGGGCCCCTGAGGAGAACTCCAAGCGCGCGCAGCGGTCGAGCTCGGCTTGGGCCGCGGTGAAGAACGGCTCCCCGTAGCCGAGGGCCACCGAGCCGGCGGCCACGGCCAGACGGAGGTCGAGCAGGTTGGCCACCGACGCCACGGCCCGCCCGACCATCGTCCCGGCCCGCTCCACCACCTCGGCGGGGGCCTCCTGCGCCGGACGGCCGGTGGCGGCCTCGATGGAGCGCCCCGAGGCCTCCGCCTCCAGGCAGCCGACGGCGCCGCATCCACAACGCCGGCCCCCCGGCTCCACGATGACGTGCCCGATGTGGCCGGCGTTGCCGCCGGCCCCGTCGAGAAGGCGGCCGTCGAGGACGATGCCGCCGCCCACGCCGGTGGACACGACCATGGCGAGGAAGTGGTCGGAGCCCCGGGCGGCGCCCGCCCAGCCTTCGCCGAGGGCCAGCGCCTTGGCGTCGTTGTCGACGTAGGTGGGCAACCGGGTGCCCTCGGCCAGCCGCCGGCGCAGTGGGAAGCCGCGCCAGGCCGGGATGTTCAGCGGCGAGACCTCCTCGCCATCAGGCGTCATGGGCCCGCCACAGCCGACACCGCACACCGCCTCGTCACCGTGGCGCACCTCGGCCAGCAGGGACATCAGCGCCGCGAACAGGCCTTCGGCCTCGACGTCGCCGCCGGGGGTCGGCGCCGCCCGCTTGGCCACCACCCGGGCGTCGTCGGCCACCACGCCGACGGCCAGCTTCGTCCCACCGATGTCGACGGCCAGCGCGCGAGCCACCAACGGACGGTACCGCCGGCCCCGCAGGGTCGCTCGCTGACGAACGAGGCGAGCCGTTAGGGTGACTCGGTCGGAGGGTGGCTCGCCGGGCACGTCGCCGGACAAGGGGAGAACGGGTGGCCAGACATCGTGCGGCCGAGCGGGGCGTGGTGACGTTCGCCCAGGGCTTCGAGACCATCGTCGCCAACGTCGAGCGGGTGATCCAGGGCAAGGCCGACGCCATCCGCCTGGCCCTGTGCTGCCTCGTCGCCGAAGGCCACCTCCTCATCGAGGACGTCCCCGGCGTGGGCAAGACGAGCCTGGCCAAGGCCATGGCCGCCTCCCTCGGCTGCGATTGGCGGCGCATTCAGTTCACCCCCGACCTGCTGCCGTCCGACGTCACCGGCGTCAGCATCTACAGCAGGGCCAACGGCAGCTTCGAGTTCCGCCCGGGCGGCATCTTCGCCAACATCGTCCTGGGTGACGAGATCAACCGGGCCTCGCCCAAGACCCAGTCGGCCCTGCTCGAGGCCATGGAGGAGCGCCAGGTGACGGTGGACTCCACCACCTACGCCCTCCCGTCCCCGTTCATGGTGATCGCCACCCAGAACCCCATCGAGCACGAGGGCACCTACCCGCTGCCCGAGAGCCAGCTCGACCGGTTCTTGATGCGCATCCCCATGGGCTACCCGGACCGCAGGTCGGAGATCGAGATGCTGGACACCCACGGCGGGGGCACGGGCGACGCCATCGACGACCTGCAGGCGGTGACCTCGCCCGGCCAGGTGCAGGCCATGGCCAACATGGCCCGAGCCCTCCACGTGGCCCCGAGCCTCAAGGGCTACCTGGTGGACCTGGCCGCCGCCACGCGCCGCCATCCGAGCCTGGCCCTCGGCATCTCGCCGCGGGCCACGCTGGCCGTGCAGCGTGCCGCCCGCTCCCGCGCCGCCTCGATCGGGAGGGACTACGTCGTCCCCGACGACGTGAAGGCGATCTTCGCGCCGGTGCTGGCCCACCGCCTCGTGCTCCGGCCCGAGGCCGCCATCGGCGGCACCGCCCCCGAGGAGGTCCTGGCCGAGGTGCTGGCCTCGGTGCCCGTGCCCACCCGCCGGGGCCAGCCGTGAGGCTGTCCCCCGCCGCGCTGACCATGGCCCCGCGGTGAGCCTGGCGCAACGAGGGTGGATGCTGGGCCTCGGCTCGATCCTGCTCACGGTGGCCGGACGCCTGCTCGCCATCGTGGAGCTCTTCCTGGTCGGCGCCGGCGCCTTCGCCCTGGTGGTGGCCGCTCTCGCCTACGTCCGGATCAACCGCTACCGCCTCGAGGCCACCCGCGAGCTGCGACCGCCGAGGGTCCATGCCGGCTCGGAGAGCCGGGTGGAGCTCAGCGTGCGCAACACCTCCGAGCGGCGCTCGCCCGTGCTGGCTGCCCGGGACCCCTTCGACGGCGGACGGCGATCGGCCCGCTTCCTCCTGGCGCCTCTCGCGCCCGGTGAGACGGCCCGGGCCGCCTACCGGCTTCCCACCGAACGGCGCGGGGTGTTCGACCTCGGGCCGCTCGAGCTCCAGCTGAGCGATCCCTTCGGCCTGGCCACGTCGTCCGTGCCGGGCGCGCCCGCCACCAAGCTGACGGTCTACCCCCGGGTGGACGCCATCGAGCCCCTCCCCCTCACCCGGGGCAACGATCCCTACGCCGGCGCCGACCATCCCACAGCGCTGGCCGCGGTGGGCGAGGACTTCTACGCCCTGCGCGAGTACGACCGCGGCGACGACCTACGCCGGGTGCACTGGAAGGCGACGGCCCGCCTCGACGAGCTGATGGTCCGCCAGGACGAGATGCCGTGGCAGGGCCGGGCGACGGTGCTGCTCGACCTGCGCCAGAGGGTGCACACGCCCCAGTCCCTGGAGATGGCGGTGTCCGCCGCCGCCAGCATCGTCAGCGCCGGGTGGCGGCACCGGTCGCTCGTGCGTCTGGTGGCCACCGGCGGCCTGGACTCGGGCTTCGCCGCCGGACAGGCCCACGTCGAGGCCATCCTCGAGCACCTGGCCGAGGCGGGGCCCGATCAGGGTGGCGACCTGGCGCCCCTGCTGGCCTCCCTCCACCGCGGGGGCAACAGCGGCACCCTGGCCGTCGTCACCACCGCCGCCGCCTCCGGCACCGACCTGGAGGGGATCGGCCGTCTCAGCAGCCGCTTCGGCGTGGTCACCCTGGTCCTGCTCGAGCGCTCGGCCTCCGACCCCTCGGCCCCGCCCGCCATCACACCCACCCCGGCCTCGGCGTCGGTGGTGCGGGTCAGCGCCGGGCAGCCCTTCGCCGAGGCCTGGACCGCCGTGTTGAGGCGGCGGGCCCGCACGAGCGTGGCCCGATGACGACGCTGACCTCGGCCCCCGCGTCCGTGCGCACCGCGGTGACCGCCGACCCCACCCTCCCCGGAACGCTGGCCCTCACCGGGCTCACCCTGGCCGCGGCCGTCGGCATGGGCCGCCTCTTCGCCGACGCTTCGTACCTGGTCCCCTTCGTTGCCGCCGCCCTGGTCCCCCACGCCGTGTGCTGGACGGGCCGGCGGCTGGGCGCCTCGCTGCCGGTCACCGTGCTGGTGGCCCTGGCCGCCCTCGTGCTCGCCGCCGCCTGGATGGTCCTCCCCGAGACCACGATCTTCGGGATCCCGTGGACGGGCACGCTGCGCTCCGCCCGCCTGGCGCTCTCGGCGGCGGCCAGCCAGTTCGCCGACGTGGTGGCGCCCACCGAGGTCACCGAGGGATTCCTGCTGGCCGGCATGATCGGCGTCGGCCTGGCCGCCATCCTGGGCGACTGGGGCGCCTTCCGGGTGCGGGCCCTGTTCGAAGCCGCCATCCCGTCCTTCACGCTGTTCATCTTCACGGCGACGCTCGGTGCCAGCCGTCACCGCGGCATCTCCGTGGCGCTGTACCTGGCCGCCCTCCTGTTGTTCCTGCTCGTGCAGCAGGCCTGGCTGCAGTCGGCGTCGGCGTCGTGGTTCGCCAGCCGATCGGCGAGCCGGCTCGGGCCGCGGCTTCGAGGGGGCGCGGCGGTGGGTGGCGTGGCCGTGGTGGCCGCCCTGGTGATCGGTCCCAACCTGCCGGGCGCCGACCGGCCCCCGGTGCTGGCCTGGCGGGGCTCCGCCGCAGGCGCCGGGGGACGCACCACGGTCAGCCCACTGGTTGACATCCGGGGCCGCCTGGTCGACCAGTCCGACGTCGAGGTCTTCCGCGTGCGCTCCAACGTGAGGGCCTACTGGAGGCTGACCTCGCTCGACCGGTTCGACGGTGAGATCTGGTCGTCCAACGACACCCATCGGCCCGTGGACCAGCGCCTGCCCGGGGACGACGTCACCGCCGCCCGCCGGGAGCGGGCCGTTCAGGACTTCACCATCACCGGCCTCTCCTCGATCTGGCTCCCGGCCGCCTACGAGCCGGAGAGGGTCGAGGGGGTGGACGACGTGAGCTACAACGACGAGCTGAGCAGCCTCATCACCCGCAAGGAGACCAGCGACGGCCTCACCTACCGGGTCGAGTCCTCCCTGCCCCGGTTCGGCGCCGACGAGCTGAGGCAGGGCGCTCCGGTGCTCGCCGGCCGCAGCCTCGACCGGTTCCTGCGCCTTCCGGCCATCTCTCCCGCCGTCCGCGGCCTGGCCCGACAGGCCGCCGGCACGGGGACGGCCTTCCAGAAGGCCAGGGCGCTCCAGGACTTCTTCCAGCGCCGCTTCACCTACGACCTCGAAGCGAGACCGGGCCACGACCAGCGGGCCCTGGAGAACTTCTTGTTCCGTACCAAGCGTGGCTACTGCGAGCAGTTCGCGGGCGCCTACGCCGTCATGGCCAGAACCATCGGCCTGCCGACGCGGGTGGCGGTGGGCTTCACCCCGGGCGAGCCCGGCCAGGACGGTCGCTACCACGTGCGGGACCTCAACGCCCACGCCTGGCCCGAGGTCCATCTCCAGGGGTTCGGCTGGGTGGCCTTCGAGCCGACGCCCGGTCGCGGCGCTCCCGGGGCCGAGGCCTACACCGGCCTGCCGGAGGCCCAGGCCCAGGTCGACGACCCGTCTACGGCCACCACCCTCGGGCCCTCGGCCGCCACCTCGCCGCCCGCCGCCGCCGCACCGGGCGAGGACCCGGGGGGCGAGGAGCCGGGCGTGGCCACCACGGTGCCATCCGGCGCCGACGAGGGCGGCCCGGGCCAGCGC
>JALYHF010000152.1 GCA_030776745.1 Actinomycetota bacterium
ACCGGGACGTCGGCCAGCCGGCTCAGCAGGCGCGCCAACGCCGTCTATTCGACCGAGACCAGGTAGGGGTAGTGGGGCTGGCCGCCGTGGTGGATCTCGACGGTCACGCCGGGGCGGTGCTCGCCCAGCCAGTCCCGCAGGGCGCTGGTGGCTCCCTCGCTGGCACCCTCCCCCTCCACCACGGTCACGACCTCGTGGTGGGAGGCGACCAGCTTCTCGAGGAGGCCGGTGGCGGCGTCGACCAGCGTGGCGGCCACCACCTCGATGCCACCGGCCGACAGGCCCAGCCAGTCGCCCTCGTCGATGCGACCGGCGTCGGAGCCGGTGGCCCGCACGGCCTGCGTCACCTCTCCCCACACCACCCGCCCGGCAGCCTCGCTCATCGCCTCGGCGTTCTGGTCGGCGTCGCCCTGCGGGTCGTGCTCCAAGAGGGCAGCCAAGCCCTCGGGGACGCTCGTGGTCCTGACCACCCGCACCGTCTTCGCCGTCAACGCCTCGACCGCCTCGGCCACCGGCACCACGTTCTTGTCGTTGGGCAGCACCACCACGTGCTGGGCCGGTGCCGCCTCCACCGCCTCCAGGATCTCCGCCGTCGAGGGGTTCATCGAGGGGCCGCCCGTGACCGTCCTGGCGCCGAGCGACCGGAAGATGCGCTGGATCCCCTCGCCGGCGGCCACCGCCACCACCGCCGTGGGCACCTGCTCGGCGCGCTCCTCCGCCGGAGGGCCGGCGTCCGCCTCCCGCAGGCAGCGCTCCTCTTCGACCTGGTCCCGGAGGTCCGTCACCCGGATGTCCCTCGGTCGGCCGCACTCGAGGGCCGCCTCCACGGCGGCGCCGATGTCGTCGGTGTGGATGTGGCAGTTCCACACGCCGTCTCCCCCGACGACCACGATGGAGTCGCCGATGGCGGCCCACGCCTGCTTGAAGGCGTCCACGGCCTCGTCGGGGGCCTCGAGCAGGTACATGACCTCGTAGCGCAAGGCCGTGGACTGCTCCTCGTCTCCGGCGGGGCCCCCACCCCGCCTCCCCGCCGAGGCGGGCGCCCCGGCCCCGTCGCCCGGCGCGCCCTCCGCCGCCTCCGGCGGGGGGACCGCCCGTCCGGCGACCACGTGGAGGAGAGCGTCGAGGAACAGCACGAAGCCGGCACCGCCGGCGTCGACGACCCCGGCCTGCTTCAGCACCGGCAGCATCTCGGGCGTGCGCTCGAGGACGTCGGCGGCGGTGTTCCGGGCCGCGTCGAGGACGTCCACCAGGGCCTTGCCCCGCCCCGCGGCCTCACCCGCGCCCTCGGCGGCGGCACGGACCACGGTGAGGATCGTCCCCTCCACCGGCCGCATCACCGCCTGGTAGGCGGCCTCGCTGGCCACGGCCAAGGCCTCGGCCACGTCGCCCGGGCCGGCCGACTCCGCCTCCCGGCACCGTTCGGAGACGCCCCGCAGGATCTGGGAGAGGATCACCCCCGAGTTGCCGCGAGCCCCCATGAGCGAGCCCCGGGCGATGGCCTGGCAGGTCGTGGTCATGTCCTGGGCGCCGTCCATTGCGCTGACCACCGACTCCACCGTCAGCGCCATGTTGGTGCCGGTGTCGCCATCGGGGACCGGGTACACGTTCAGGCGGTTCACGACGTCTTGGTGGGCGCGAAGGGCGTCCCGGTAGACCGACATCACCGACCGCAGGTCTTCGGGCCTCAGGCGTTCGAGCGGTGTGGCGCGGGCCGTCTCCATCGGCTCGGATGCTAACCTCACCCGGTTTCCCCGACGGTCCCCACGAGGAGCGTGCGCGTCATGGCATCGGTGTGTGAGGTGTGCGGCAAGCACCCGTCGTTCGGCATGAGCATCAGCCACTCCCACCGTCGCACCAAGCGGCGCTGGAACCCCAACATCCAGCGGGTGCGGGCCGTCGTGAACGGCGCCACCAAGCGGGTGCACGTCTGCACGTCGTGCCTCCGGGCCGGCAAGATCACCAAGGCCGTGCGCTGACGCTCACAACGCCCGTTCCCACCCCGGGTTGACGGGGCCCACCCCCGAGCCCAGCTCCACGCCGGCGGCGATGGCCCGCTCCACGAAGCGCTTGGCGGCCACGCAGGCGTCACCGGGGTCCATCCCGCGCGCGATCTCGGCGGTGATGGCCGCCGACAGGACGCAGCCGGTGCCGTGGGTGTGGCGCCCGGGGAGGCGAGTCCCCTCCAACCACACCGGGTCCCCGCCGGCTTCCAGCAGGCAGTCCGGGGTGTCCTCGCCCGCCAGGTGGCCGCCCTTCACCAGGGCGACGCGGGCGCCGAGAGCCACCAGGGCCCGGGCCGCCTCCTCCATGGCGGCCCGGTCGTCCACGGGAAAGCCGACGAGGCGGGCCGCCTCGGGCAGGTTGGGCGTGATCACCACGGCACGGGGGAGGAGCTCCTCCCGCAGCGCGCCCACGGCGTCGTCGGCGAGCAGCGTGTCCCCGTGCTTGGAGACGAACACGGGGTCGACCACCAGCCGCCCGATCCCCGTGTCGCGCACGGCTGCCGCCACGGCCCCCACCAGCCCGGCGGTGGCCAGCATCCCGCACTTGGCGGCGTCGACGCCGATGTCGGCCACCACGCTCTCGATCTGCTGGCGCACCAGCGGGGCGGGAAGCGCCTCGAACGCCGTCACGCCCAGCGTGTTCTGGGCCGTCACGGCCACGACGGCGCAGGTGCCCCACACCCCGTGCGCCTCGAAGGTCTTGAGGTCGGCGGCGATCCCGGCCCCCCCGCCGGAGTCGGTCCCGGCGATGGTGAGGGCGACGGGGGGCTTCAGGACCATCGGTGCTCCCAACCGGCCACGGGAAGGGGGTCCCCCGCCAGCAGCTGCTCGGCCGGGTCGGCGCTGCAGTGTCCGATGGCCAGAGGTGGGCGGAGGCCACGGTCGGCGAACGAGGCGTCGACGGGCGCGGGGTCGGGGGCGCTGAAGGCCAGCTCGTAGTCCTCTCCGCCGCCCAGCGCCTCCTCCAGGGAGGCTCCCTCGGCGACGGGGACGGCGTCGAGCAGGAACCCCACTCGGGACGCCTCGGCCAGGTGGCGCAGGTCGGCGGCCAAGCCGTCGGACACGTCGATCATGGCCCGGGCCCCGGCGGCGCGGGCCGCCCACCCTTCGGCGACCCTCGCCTCCGGGCGGCGGTGGGCCCGCACCAGGGCGTCGGCGTCGTCGTCGTGGCCCGCCCGCAGCAGGCGAAGGCCGGCGGCCGAGGCTCCCAGCGGGCCGGTGACGAAGAGCGTGTCCCCCGGACGGGCCCCGGAGCGCAGGAGCGGTGGCTGGGGGCCGGAGCTCCCGGCGACCGAGACGGAGACCACCAGCGCCGGGCCGCCGCAGAGGTCGCCTCCGACGACGGGGCAGCCATAGGACCTGACGGCCTCGGCCACGCCGCGGTACAGCGCGTCGATGTCGGTCGAGGGTGGGCCGGTCACGCTCACCAGAGCGTAGAGAGGGGCGCCGCCCATGGCGGCGATGTCGCTCACGGCGGCCGACACGGCCTTCCAACCCACGTCGTCGAGGCCGACCAGCTCGAGGTCGACGTGCACGCCGGCGACCACGGCGTCGGTGGTGAGGAGCAGCGCGGCGCTGGGCGGCGCCACCACGGCGGCGTCGTCGCCGATCCAGGTGTCCCCGGCCGGCGGCTCGGGGAGCAGGCGGCGCAGCCGGGCGATGGTGGCGAACTCGCCGCTCACCCCGCGCCTTCGGTAGGTTCCACGGCGGGCGAGCGTAGGGCCCGGCGGGGAAAGGTCGAGCCAACGGTGCAAGGGGTGATCAAGTCGTACGACCCCGGGACGCGCGACGGGGTCGTGCTCCGGGACGACCCCGCCCGCACCGAGTACGACCTGGCCGCCGACGCCCTGGCCGGCTCCATCTTCCGGATGCTGCGCCAGGGCCAGCGGGTGGTGTTCGACCTGGACGGCGAGGGGCGGGCGACCCGTCTCCGGCTCGGCTCCGAGGTGGACATGGGCACCCCCGAGGAACCGCCCCCGCCGCTGGGGTGACCAGCGGCGGACCTCGATACCATTCCGAGCAGCCCACCCACGAAGAGAGGAACCCGTTGACTCCCACCACGAACCGCAAGCTGGCCGCCTGGGTGGAGGAGGTGGCCGCCCTCACCACCCCCGACGCCATCGAGTGGTGCGACGGCTCGGCCGAGGAGTACGACCGCCTGTGCCAGCTCCTGGTGGACCAAGGCACCTTCACCCGGCTAGCCGACGCCAAGCGGCCCAGCTCCTACTGGGCCCACTCGGACCCCGGCGATGTCGCCCGAGTGGAGGACCGGACCTTCATCTGCTCGGCGGACGAGGCCGACGCCGGGCCCACGAACAACTGGCGCCCCCCCGAGGAGATGCGAGGCGCCCTCACCGAGCTGTTCCGGGGCTCGATGAAGGGCCGCACCATGTACGTGGTGCCCTTCTCGATGGGCCCGCTGGGCTCCCCCATCGCCCACATCGGCGTGCAGCTCACCGACTCCGCCTACGTGGCGGTGAACATGCGGATCATGACCCGGATGGGCAGGGGTGCCCTCGAGGTGCTGGGGGACGAGGGCGCCTTCGTGCCGTGCCTGCACTCGGTGGGGGCCCCTCTCGAGCCCGGACAACCCGATGTGGCCTGGCCCTGCAACGCCGAGAACAAGTACATCGTCCACTTCCCCGACTCCCGCGAGATCTGGTCCTACGGGTCGGGGTACGGCGGCAACGCCCTGCTGGGCAAGAAGTGCTTCGCCCTGCGCATCGCCTCCGTGATGGCCCGCGACGACGGCTGGCTGGCCGAGCACATGCTGATTGTCAAGCTGACCTCGCCCGAGGGTGAGACCCGCTACGTCACCGGCGCCTTCCCGTCCGCCTGCGGCAAGACCAATCTGGCCATGCTGGTGCCCGCGCTGCCCGACTGGAAGGTCGAGACCATCGGGGACGACATCTGCTGGATGAAGTTCGGCGACGACGGCCGCCTGTACGCCATCAACCCCGAGGCCGGCTTCTTCGGCGTGGCGCCGGGTACGAGCGTGCACACCAACCCCAACGCCATCTTGACCCTGGCCGGCAACTCGATCTTCACCAACACCGCCCTCACCGACGACGGGGACGTGTGGTGGGAGGGCCTCACCGAGGAGCCACCGGCCCACCTCGTCGACTGGCGGGGCCAGGACTGGACGCCCCAGAGCGGCACGCCGGCGGCCCACCCCAACGCCCGCTTCACGGCCCCGGCCGCCCAGGATCCGGCCATCGCCCCCGAGTGGGAGGACCCCGCGGGCGTGCCCATCTCGGCCATCCTGGTCGGCGGGCGCCGTTCCTCCGTGGTCCCCCTGGTCACCCAGGCCTTCGACTGGGAACACGGCGTGTTCCTCGGTTCCATCATGGCGTCCGAGACCACGGCGGCCCAGGCCGGGGCCGTCGGGAAGCTGCGCCGGGACCCGTTCGCCATGCTGCCCTTCTGCGGCTACAACATGGCCGACTACCTGGGCCACTGGCTGGAGGTGGGCGCGGCCACCGATCCCGAGAAGCTCCCGAAGATCTTCTACGTGAACTGGTTCCGAAGGGACGCCGACGGCAGGTTCCTCTGGCCCGGCTTCGGGGAGAACAGCCGCGTGCTGGAGTGGGTGTTCCAGCGGGCTGGCGGTGGTGGTGAGGCCCAGGAGACGCCCATCGGCTACGTCCCCACCCCGGGCTCGATCGACCTCGAGGGCCTCGACGTGGGCGCCGAAGACCTGGCCGAGCTGCTCCGGGTGGACCGTGACGAATGGCGCAACGAGGTGCCCTCCATCGCCGAGCACTATGACCAGTTCGGCGACCGCCTCCCCACCGCCCTGCGTCACCAGCTCGACGCCATGGAGAAGCGCCTCGGCTCCTGACCCACCACTCTCGTTGCGAGTACATGGCGGGCCGTTTCCGCCCCCCATGTACTCGCAGGTGGGGCCGCCGCTAGTCCTCGAAGCGGCCCCCCAGGTGGCGGGCGAGGAAGCGCTCGGCGGCCGCGAAGAACCGCAGCCGGTTCTCGGGCTTGGCGAAGCCGTGCCCTTCGTCCTCGAAGAGCAGGTACTCGTGCTCGATCCCCTTGGCCCGCAGGGCGGCCACGATCTGCTCGGACTCCGCCTGCTTGACCCGCGGGTCGTTGGCCCCCTGGGCGATGAGGAGCGGGATCTTGATGTCGCCGACCCTCGACAGCGGTGACCGGGACCAGAGGAGGTCCTCCTCCGTCTCGGGGTGGCCCACCCGGGTGTGGAGCACGGCGACCAGAGGTGCCCAATAGGGCGGGATGCTCTCGATGAAGGTCTTGATGCTGGACGGGCCCACGATGTCGACGGCGCAGCAGAACACGTCGGGCGTGAAGGCCGCCCCCACCAGGGCGGCGTAGCCTCCGTAGGAGCCGCCCGAGATGGCGACTCGCTCCCGGTCGGCGTACCCCTGGTCGACGACCCAGGCGACGGCGTCCACCAGGTCGTCGTGCATCTTGGCCCCCCACTCGCGGTCGCCGGCGTTCACGAAGTCCTTCCCGTAGCCCGTGGAGCCGCGGAAGTTGACCTGGACGCAGAGGTACCCCCGGTTGGCCAGCCACTGGGCCTCGGGGTTGAACCCCCAAACGTCCCGGGCCCACGGCCCTCCGTGGACGTTGAGCACGGTGGGCAGGCGTCGGCGCTCCACGCCCGGGGGGAAGGTCAGGTAGCCGTGGACGGTCAAGCCGTCGCGGGCGGTGTAGGAGAACGGCTCCATCGGGGCCAGCGTGTAGCGGGAGAGGGCCGGCTGGTGGTCGAAGAGGAAGGTCGCCTCCTTGGACTGGCGGTCGAACGAGTAGTAGGACACGGGCCCGTCGTCGGCGGTGAAGGCGAGCAACCACACCCGGTCGGCGTCGTCGCGCCCCACCACGTTCAGGTCGCCGGGGTGCAGGTCCGCCATGGCGGCCGCGTCGTCGGCCAGCGCCGGGTCGAGCACCTGCCACTGGAGGCGCTCCCGCTGGAAGCCCACCATCTGGATGTGGCGGGAGTCGGGATGGGCGATCACGGCGGCCACGTCGTAGGTGGCGTCCTCGGCCACGACGTCCGGCTCACCGCCCGCGAGGTCCAGCCGCACCAGCCGGCCGGCGTTGGCGTCCTTCGAGCTGATCAGGTAGAGGGCGCTGCCGTCGGCCGTGAAGCCGACGGGCTGTGTGGTCATGGCGTCCTCCTGGCCCACGGCCAGCAGGACGCGCCACTCGTCCCCCTCGGTGTCTCGTACCATCACGGCCAAGCCGCCGTCGGGCGTGGGAGCCACGCCGCAGCGGACCCGGAGGTCGACGTCGACCACCCAGTCCACCAACCCGGGGTTGTCGGCGACCTTCTCCAGATCGCCGCTCCGCAGGTCCAGCTGGTAGACGTCGTGGAGCTCAGGGTTGTCCTTGTTCAGCCCCACCAGGATCCGGTCCGGGTGGTGCTTGGACACCTCCACCACCTGGGCCTGCACGCCGTCGAAGGGTGTGAGGTCGCGGACAGCCCCGGTTTCGAGGTCCACGCCGTGCAGGCGCCAGTTCTCGTCACCGCCCCTGTCCTGCAGATAGAGGAGGTGTCGGCCGTCGTGGGCCCAGAAGTACAGCCGGACGCCACGGTCCCGGTCGTCGGTCACGGGACGAAACCCGTCCGAGCCGACCGTGCCCACCCAGACGTTGAGCACGCCGTCGACCGGAGCCACGTACGCGAGCCTCCTCCCGTCCGGCGAGAGCCTCGGGAGCAACCGCTCGGGGTTGCCGAAGAGGACCTCCCGGGGGATGAGCTCGTTGGTCGTCGTCATGGAGGGCCACGCTAGAGTGCGTTCGCTCACCACGGCACCGAGGAGGCGCAGTGTCGGTCACGGCGTACGTGCTCATCCAGACCGAGGTCGGCAAGGCGGCGCAAGTGGCTCAAGAGGTCGCCGGCATCGACGGTGTCGTCTCCGCCGAGGACGTAACCGGGCCCTACGACGTGATCGTCCGAGCCGAGGCCGGCTCGGTGGACGACCTGGGTCGCATGGTGGTGAGCAAGGTGCAGATGATCGACGGGATCACGCGCACCCTCACCTGCCCGGTGGTCCACCTGTAGGGGCGCAGCGCCCGGTCCGCTCCGGCGAGCTTGGCGCGGAAGCCGGCGATGTGACCGGTTCCCTCTTCGGCGACCCACCGCTTCGATCACCCTGCGGTGCCAAGCGCACGAGCGCCTTGGTCTGGGCGTAGATCACGACGTCGACGCCCGAGGCGCGCTGGGCCGTGGCCATGGCCGTGACGGCCGCCTCCGAGATGCCGGCCTCGTCGAGCGCCATCACGCCCATCGACGGGATCACCGCCCACGCCTCGGCGTCCATGCCGCCCGTAACCAGCCCGACAGCTGCTCCCACGAGAGGCCGGCCGGTGCCAGACCCTCCGGGCCGCGCTGGCGAACCGTCCGACGCTCCTTTGGCAGCGACCGCCTCGAGCGCAGCCACGGCCGCCGAGCGCATGAGCAATGGTTCGCAGGTACTGCGACAACCAACATGGTGTCGAGTGACACCTTCTACGAGCGGGCCGCCGACCGGCGACGCAGGGGTGCGGATCGGTGGGCACGTTGGGACGCAGCGGGCACCGCCTCTCGGCGCCTCAACCTGATGAAGGAAGCCCGTCTGCCTTTCCCGAGGGAACGAGGTTCGCCGGTCTGCCGCTGACCCAAGACCTACCCCGGGCATCACCGCTTCTTGTACGACCGCGTTCCTGCTCGGGCGGCGTCGTGGACGTGCCCTCGGTGGAGGGTCGCGGTTAGCCGCCGACGAGCAGGGCCCGGATGCCGAGGCCCATCACGAACAGCCCACCGAAGCCATAGAGCAGGTAGACGCGGTGGCGCAGCTGTTGGCGGTAGGAGTAGAGGATCCCCACCGAGATGATGGCCACGAAGCCGTAGAACATGTGGAACTCCGGGGCCGAGATGCCCTGGCCGGCCACCATCCCCACACCGAGGCCTGCCTGCACGAACACGGCGACCTCGACGAAGACGGTGAACCACCAGAGGGCCCGGGTGCGCAGCGACTCCAGCCGGTGGGCGCCCAGAGCCCACAGTCCGGCCAGGCCGTTGCCGATGATGACGACCCAGGCCCAGCCGGCGTGGATGTCGCCCAGCGATCCCAGCAGCAGCGG
>JALYHF010000153.1 GCA_030776745.1 Actinomycetota bacterium
GGCGGCGATGTCCTCGGCCCGTGGGCAGCCGGCGCAGGCCGCCACCAGAGCTCGCAGCCGCTCCTCGCCCAGCACCTCCCCTCCGCGCTTGGCGTCGGTGGCGCCGTCGGTGAAGAACACGAGGGCGTCCCCGGGCCCGAGCTCGATGACGTCGTCAGCCAGCTCCACGCTCTCGAACAGGCCGAGCAGCGTGCCCGGCCGCCCGGCGGGTTGCACCGAGCCGTCGCTGCGCAGGAGCAGGGGCGAAGGATGGCCGCCGCAGGACAGCTCCAAGGTCACCCGGTCGTGGTGGGGCACGACCCGGGCATAGGCCGCCGTGCAGAACCGCTCCTTGGAGTCCTCGTGCAGCACCGCCTCGCTGAGCAGTCCCAGCACCCGGCTCGGCCGCCGCTCGCGTATGGCGGCGGCCCGGACGGTGTAGCGGGCCAGGGCGGTGAGGGCGGCTGCCTCCGGCCCCTTGCCGCACACGTCGCCGATCACCACCCCCCATCCGTCGTCGCCCACGTCGAACAGGTCGTAGAAGTCACCCACGACCTCCACGCCGTCCTCGGCCGGGCGGTAGCGAGCGGCCACCTCGAGCCCGAAGATCTCCGGCAGGTGAGGGGGCAGCAGGCTGGCCTGCAGCGTGCGGGCCAGGGAGGCGAAGCGCTCGCGGCTCTCGAGCAGGGCCTGCTCGACGCGCTTGCGACGGGTGATGTCGAGCATCACGCCCGTGAGGCGGCGGGCGCTGCCCTGCTCGTCCACCTCGACATGGAACATGTCCTGGACCCAGACCTCCCGGCCGTCGGCCGCCACCATCCGGAACTCGAGCTCGTGGTCGCCGCCCTCGGCCGTGGCCACCTGGACGTAGCGCACGGCGTAGTCCCGGTCGGCCGGGTGCACGGTGCTGGCCCAGAACCCGGGCTCGAGCCAGCGCTGGACGGAGTACCCGAGCAGGTCCTCGGCCCGCCGGCTCACGAAGGAGTTCTGGAAGGTGTGGGGGTCCGCTTCCCAGATCACCGCTCCCACGCTGTCTACCAAGGACCGGAAGCGCTGGCCGGCCTCGTCCCGCTCGAGCTGGGGCCGCCCGCTGACGTGATGCAGGGCGGCGCTGACCACCAAGCCGAAGGCGGCGAGGACGTCGGCCACCTCCACCGGCACGGGACCGGCGAACCAGCTCGCCACCACGCCGAGCAGGCGGGTGCCTTCTGGCTGGGTGGGATCGTCGACCAAGGCGGGCAGGACGGCGGCGCCTCCCAGTGCCCGACCGTCCTCGAGCACGGGCGCGAAGGGGCCCACCAGGTGGCTGGTGACCACCGGGAGCCGGGTGCGCGCCACCTCCCCCACCAGCGAGGCATCGCCGGCCAGGTCGACGACGGGCATCTCCGACGCCGGGCCGGCGGCGGCCCCCGCTCTGGCCGCCAGGCGAAGCTGGGCCGAGCCCTGGGCCAGCCACACGTGGGCCAGGTCGGCGCCGAGGTCGTCCACCAGGGCGCGTACCGCCACCTCGGCCACGCCACGTGCCTCGGTGGTCGCCCCCAACCGGGCGGCGGCCTCGACGACGGCACGCAGCTGGCGCGAGAAGACCAGCTGGCGTCCGAGCTCGCCGCCGTCCTGGTCGTTCGGCCGCGGCGGAACCGCCCCCTGGCCGGCGGCGGCCTCGTCCACCCTCACCCCTTCCGCCTCGATTGCCTTGGCGGCGAGGGTACCGCGGCCCGCGCCGGGGTCGCGACCCGGCTCAGCGCGGCCGCCAGGGCTCGTCGCTGCGCAGTTCCTCGACCAGGCAGGCCACCACGTCCCGCAGCGAGCCACCACCAGCCACGACCTCCCGCTGGCGCAGGTAGCTCGGACGATCGGCCATGAACAGGGCGTGGCTGAGCTCTGCTTCGCACCCGAGGCGGCGGGCCACGGGCAGGAGCTCGTCGACCAGGTCCCCCACGGCGTCACGCAAGCGGACCAGGTGGCCGTCGTCGTCGACGATGATCTCGGCGTCCACGCCGTGGCGGGCCGCTCGCCACTTGTTCTCGCGCACGATCCAGCCCCGCTGCACGGGGAGGTCACAGCCGCGGTCGCACGAGGCGTTCATCCACTCCACCAGGCACTGGCTCATGGCGGCCACGGTGGCCA
Organism: Actinomycetota bacterium; assembly: GCA_030776745.1. GTDB lineage: Bacteria > Actinomycetota > Acidimicrobiia > Acidimicrobiales > JALYHF01. Next base: position 2,107 of record JALYHF010000153.1, read on the forward strand.
CCTCTCGCAGGGTCGGCAGGCCGTCACAGATCCGCAGCTCCACCGTGCCGAAGTTCGGGTGGGGGCGGATGTCCCACCACACCTCTCGGATGGTGCTGATCGCCCGTGCGCTCACCAGGGTGGTCATGAAGCGCTCGAACTCCGGCCAACCGGCCAGCTCGTAGGGAAGGCCCGCCGTGGGCAATGCCTCGAAGACCTTGGAGCGCGCCGAGGCCAGGCCGGTGTCCTGGCCCATCCAGTACGGGCTCGACGCCGAGAGCGCCAGGAAGTGGGGGATGTAGGACGACAAGGCGTTGGCGATGGCGATGGCCTTCTCCGCCGAGCGGACCCCGACGTGCACGTGGATCCCGAAGATCTGCAGCCGACGGGCCAGCCACTGCATCTCCTCCACCAGCTGGTGATAGCGGGGGTCGGGGCTGATCTGCTGGTCGGCCCAGTCGGAGAACGGGTGGGTGCCCGAGCACATGAGCTCGAGGCCGCGGGGGCCGGTGTAGGTGCGCAGCTCGCTCAGCGTCCCCTCGAGGTCGGCCCGTGCCTCCGGAACGGTCTGGCACACGCCGGTGATGATCTCGATGGTTGACTCGAACAGCTCGTGCTTGGCCTTGGGGTGGCAGCCCCCGGGGTGGTCCTTGCCCATGACGGAGAGGATCTGCGACGCCGCGCTGCACAGCTCGAGCGACTCGCCGTCCAGGACCTCCAGCTCCATCTCGACGCCGACGCTCGACCGCTGCGAGGAGTTGAAGTCGATCTGCATCCAGGATCCCTCGGCCCGGTCGGGCCCCACAAGCGACGTTACCCTCGCCCCCGCGCCCTGCTGCTGTACGCCTACCCGGCGATCGTGCTCGGGGACCCGCCGCCGAGCCGCCGTGGAGTGCCGGACGACACCGGATCTCACCCCGCTCATCCGTGTCGCGGGCTGGCTCCGGATACAATCGCAGCTGTACCACGTGCTGGAAGCGGCCGGATCGGTGATCCGACGCCGACGGCAGAGCGATGGTGACGCCCGCCCCGGGCGGCGCTGATCGAACCGACGAGAGGAGCACCAGGGTGGCGTACGAGTTCAGGTGAAGGGATGCCGACCACGCCTGCAGGTGGCAGGGTAAGGCGAACAGTGAGGACGAGCTGATGGCGAAGGTGGCCGACCACGTGAAGAAGAAGCACAACGTGCAGACCAATACCGACACCATCGCCAACTTCGTCAGGGGCAAGGTCCGTAGCAGCTGACTCGGGTGGCTGGGGCGCAACGGGGCGCCCCAGCCATTCCTCTTCTTGATGCCTCGCGTCAGCCTCGACGGCACCGCCCTCCATTACCTCGAAGCCGGCGCCGCCGACCCGCCGGTCGTGCTCCTCCACGCCTTCCCGCTGCACGCGGGGATGTGGGAACCGCAGCTCGAGGCCCTGGCCGGCCGCTTTCGTGTCGTCGCTCCCGATCTGAAGGGCTTCGGGGCCTCGGACGCTCCCGACGACGCGGCGGCGTACTCGATGGAGGCGTACGCCGACGAGTTGGCCGCCCTCCTCGACCAGCTGCAGTTGGACCGGGTCGTGCTCGGCGGTCTCTCGTTGGGCGGCTACGTGGCCTTCGCCTTCCTCCGTCGGCACCGGCCGCGGGTGGCGGCCCTCGTGCTGGCTGACACCCGTCCCGGTCCCGACACTCCCGAGGTGCGGGAGCGGCGGACGAACCAGCAGCGCCAGGTGGCCGAGGAGGGGACGTCGGGCGTGATCGAGGCGCTCCTGGACGGCTTGCTCTCCGAGCACACCCGCCAGGAACAGCCGGCGGTGGTGGAGCGGGCCCGGCGCCTCATGGACAATCCGGCGGCCGGCTTCACCGGCGCCCTCGAAGCCATGAAGCGTCGATCCGACGCCACCTCCGAGCTGGCCGCCATCGAGGTGCCCACCCTGGTGGTGGTCGGCGAGGACGACGCCGTCTCTCCCCCGTCGGTGGCCGAGGACATGTGCCGGCGCATCCCGGAGTGCCGACTCGTGGTGTTGCCGAGGGCCGGGCACCTCTCCAGCCTGGAGGCCCCGGACGCCTTCAACGAGGCCGTCGGCGCCTTTGTCGCCCACTTGTAGCCTGGCCGGGATGGAGACCAGCGTGTACTTCAACCCGGCCTGCTCGAACTGCCGCACCGCCCAGGGGCTGCTGGCCGAGCGCGGGGTCGACGCCGAGCTGGTCCGCTACCTCGACCAGGCGCCCACCCGCTCGGAGCTCGAGCGGGTGATGGGGCTGCTGGGCATCGACGATCCACGCCAGATGATGCGCCAGAAGGAACCCGTCTATGCCGAGCTGGGCCTGGCCGACGCCGACCGGGACGCCCTGCTCGACGCCATGGCCGCCCACCCCATCCTCATCCAGCGGCCCATCGTCATCCGCGGCGACCGGGCCGTGATCGCCCGGCCCCCCGAACGCCTCCTCGAGCTGCTGGACTGACGCTCGACGTGCGCTCCGTCGCCCGACGCCGATGCCCTCTGCCCAGTCCGTGAACGCTGGCCACCTCGCCCCCGACCAGCCCCCCGCTCCGTCCGGGCGCACCCCGGCCTCCTCTCCCTCTCTCGCCGAGCCGTCTCACGCCGAGCGAGCCCGCACGCTGGTCGCCGGGGCCACGCGGGGAGCGCTGGCCACGCTCGCCCTGGACCCGCCCGGGCACCCCTTCGGCTCGGTGGCCGCCTACGCCCTCGACCGGCGCGGCCGCCCCCTGCTGCTTCTCAGCACCCTGGCCGAGCACACCCGCAACGCCCTGGCCGACCCTCGAGCCAGCCTGCTGGTGGCCGAGCACACGCCGGCCGGTGCCGACCCCCTGGCCGGCGGGCGCGTCACCCTGGTGGGCCGACTGGTCCCCGTCCCGGAAGGCCCGGCGCGGGCCGAGGCTCGAGCCGCTTACCTCGCGGCCAACCCGCAGGCCGCCTTGTACGTCGACTACGGCGACTTCGCCTTCTTCTGGCTGGAGGTCACGGCGGTGCGCTACGTGGGCGGCTTCGGGCGCATGAGCTGGGTCGACACCGCCACCTACACCGCCGCCGAGCCCGACCCCTTGCAGCTCGTGGCCGCCGCCGTGGTGGAGCACATGAACACCGACCACGCCGACGCCCTCGTGGCCCTCTGCCGAGCGCTGGGCGGCCAGCCCGGCACCGCCACCGCGTCGATGACGGCCGTGGACCGCTACGGCTTCGACCTGATCGCCACCACGGCCGAGGGACGCCGGGCAGTGCGCATCGCCTTCGACGAGCCGCTGGCCTCGGCCGAGCCGGTGCGGGCGGAGATGGTGGCCCTGGTGCGGCGAGCCCGACGAGACCTGGCCGAGCCGCCCAGGCCCGAGGCCGAGTCGCCGATCGGGCCGGAGGGTAGGAACGGGCCATGAGCGACGTCACCGTGACGGCCATGGGGCCGGGCCAGTTCGGCGTGCAGGTCCGGGAGGGCGATACCACCACCAGTCACAAGGTGGTGGTGCCCGCGGAGGTGGTGGACGAGCTCGGGATCCCCGACCTCGATCCCCAGCTGCTGGTCGAGGAGTCATTCGCCTTCCTCCTCGAACGCGAGCCGGCCACCTCGATCATGCGGGAGTTCCCCCTGAGCGAGATCTCCCGCCACTTCCCGGAGTACCTCGAGGAGATCCGGCGGCGGCTCACGTGAAGGAGGACCTGACCGAGGAGCAGCGGGAGCGCATCCGCCTGGCCCATGGTCGCCTGCGGCGGGCTTCCCAGGAGTGCGAGAGCCTGGTGGCCACCAAGCCCATCCGGGGCCGTTGGGAGCCGGCGCCGGTGCCCCCCGAGGTGATGGAGACGGCCTGGGCCGAGCTCCACGGGGCCTACCGAGAGGTGCTGCGGCTCCACCAGGAGCTCCTGGGTTGGTCGCCTCCGCCTCTCGCCGAGCACCAGGCCTGAGATGGAACGGCGCGTCCTCGACCCCGACCCCATCACCTCGTTCGAGCACTACGTCCAGGACGGGGGTGGCCGCGGTCTGGAGGCCGCCGTCCGTCTGGGGCCGGTGGGCATCATCGACGACGTCGAGGCGTCGGGCCTCCGAGGCCGCGGTGGGGCAGGGTTCACCACTGGCGTCAAGTGGCGCGCGGTCGCCCAGAACACCTCACCGGCCCTGCCCTCCACGGTCGTGGTCAACGCCGCCGAGGGCGAGCCGGGGTCGTTCAAGGACCGGGCCATCATGCGCCGGAACCCCTACCGGCTGCTGGAGGGAGCGCTGGTAGCCGCCACGGCGGTTGCCGCCGACCGCGTCGTGCTCGCCCTCAAGGCCTCCTTTCACCGGGAGCTCGAGCGCATCCGCCACGCCATCGACGACGTCCGGGCCGCGGGGTGGGCCGAGGGGGTGGAGCTGTTCGTGGTCGAGGGGCCGAGCGAGTACCTCTACGGCGAGGAGACGGCGCTGCTCGAGGTCCTGGCCGGGAGGAACCCGTTCCCCCGGGTCTCGCCCCCCTTCCGGCGGGGCGTCGACGACCTGGACCCGGACAGCCGGTCGGTGGCCCAGGAGCCCCTGGCCGGTCCTGACCAAGCGACCGTCGGCGCGCCCACCCTGGTCAACAACGTCGAGACCCTCTCCAACGTCCCCCTCATCCTGGTCAACGGGCCGGACTGGTTCCGGGCCGTGGGCACCGACCAGTCACCGGGGACCGTCGTGTGCACGGTGAGCGGCCATACCCGGCGTCACGGGGTGGCCGAGTTCGCCATGGGCACGCCCCTGCGTGAGGTGCTCGACTCCATCGGCGGCGGGCCCTCCCCCGGCGAGCGGGTGACGGCGGTCATGTCCGGCGTGGCCAACCCCCTCGTCCCCGAATCGCTGCTGGACACGGCCGTGAGCTACGAGGGCATGGAGGCCATCGAGACCGGATTGGGCGCGGCTGGCTTCATCGTCTTCGACGACACCAGCGACCCTGCCGCCGTGGCCCGGGGGGTGTCCCGCTTCCTCGCCGTCGAGTCCTGCGGGCAGTGCACGCCCTGCAAGCAGGACGGACTGGCCCTGGCCGACCTGCTGGAGCGGCTGCGTCGCTCCGACGCCGACGAGAACACCCTGGCGGCGGTGGAGGACCGGGTGGCCACCGTCGCCGACAACGCCCGCTGCTTCCTGGCCGCTCAGCACCAGCGGGTCGTGGGCAGCATCTTGCGCCTCTTCCCGGACGAGGTGCGGGCGCACGCCACCGGCGCGGCCCAGGCGGCCAAGGACGAGCTCATCGCGCCCATCCTCGACCTCGACGGCGATCTGGCCGTCCTGGACGAGAGGCAGGCGGTCAAGCAGCCTGACTGGACCTTCGACGACACCTACTCCGGGCAGTCACCCGCCGACAGGGCCCGGGCGTCCGAGCCGCGGTAGCCCGCCTCCCGTCTCAGTCGTCGTCGTACTGGCGGACGGTGCCGAACCGGTACTGGACGTTGGCCGGGGAGGTGGCGAACACGCCGGCCAGGTCCTCCCACGAGTGGCCCTTCTCCCGCGCCTCGCCCACCAGCTGGCGCGTCAGGGCCTCGAGGTAGCCGCCGGCGGCGATGGCCGTCGAGATGCGGGGCAGGACAGGGGCGCTCGGGTCGGCCGCCTGCTCGAGCAGGTGGCCGAGTTGGGCCACCAGCTGGCGGTGGGGGTCGTCGGTCATGGGCCGATGGTAGGGCTGGCGCTGGACGGGGAGGCGCTGGCCTCCAGGACGGCGAGGATCTCCTCGCCGTAGCGCTCGAGCTTGGTGGGCCCGATGCCCTCCACGCCGGCCAGCTCGGCCAGAGTGGCGGGGCGGGCGGCGGCGATGGCCCGGAGGTGGCGGTCGTAGAGGACGATGAAGGCCGACACCCTGTCACGCCGACATCGCTCCAGCCGCCACGCCCGCAGAGCCTCCTCGGCCCGCGCGATCTCAGGCGGGAGCTCGGCGCGGGGCACCAGGACCACGTCCCTCCCGCGCGCCGGCCGGGCGGGAGCGGGCGTCCGCTCGGTGGGGCGGGGGGCCGTTCCGGCCAACTCGGCGAGGAAGGGGGAGGGCCGGGCCCCATCGGCCAGGACGGCGACGCGGCGCCGCCCGCGGGTGATGGCCACGTGCAGCACCCGGCGCTCTTCCTCCTCGTCCTCGGCCAGGCGATGGGGCATCACGCCGGCGGTCGCTCCGAACACCGCCACCCGGTCCCACTCCATGCCCTTCACCCTGTGCACGGTGGAGAGGGTCACGCCGGCGGGGTCGGCCTCCCTGCCCAGGGCGGCGCGGAGCCAGCCTTCGAAGGTGGCGGGCTCGGGGTGGAGGGCGGCCACCTGCTCCAGCGCCTCGAGGTCGTCGAGGTGGCTCGACCCCTCGCCCCTCCCGGTGCCGTCGAGCATGCCCATGGCTCGCCCGAGTCCCACGTCGTCCTTGATGACGGCCAGGGCGGCGGAGGTGGTGGTGCCCTGCACCGCCGCCGCCACCACCTCCAGGTCGTCGACCAGGCGGTGCACCTTGGGGACCTCCTTGTCCGGGACGCTGTCGGCCACGGCCCGGAGGGTGGAGAGGGTCCAGGCCGGGCGCCGGCGCAACCGGTCCGGGAACCACTGGGCCAGGCCCCGGGTGGGACGACGCAGCACGGTGGTGACGTCGGACCCGGCGATCCTCTGGGGATGGGCGCCGATCCGGAGGTAGGCCAGTGCCGCCCGCAGACCGGTGCGCTCGAGCACGTCGGGGCGCAGCACCGAGGCGAGGGGCACACCGGCCTCGCCCAGGGCCACGTGGGGGGCGAGCAACAAGGAGTTGACCCGACACAGGACGGCGACGCCGCCCGGGCTGGCGCCCGGTTGGGACAACCACGCCCTCACCACGCCCACCAGGGCGCCGGCGAGCTGGCCCGAGGGGTGGCGATGGACGCTGAGAGCGTCGGCCGCCGGGTCGGCGTCGGGGCCGGCCCGGACCTGTTTGGGCACGCGGCGTCGGTTGTAGGACAGCAGGGCGCCGGCCGCCTCCACCACCGCCACCGGGCAGCGGTAGTTGACCTCGAGGGCCCGGTGGGCGGCGGCCGGGAACAGGGTGGCGAACTCGACGAGGAACCCGGGGTCGGCTCCGGCGTGGCCGTAGATGACCTGGTCGTCGTCGCCCACGCCGAACACGTCCAGCCCGGGCGCGGCCAGGAGCCGCAGCAGCAGCACGTGGGCCGGGGTGAGGTCCTGGAACTCGTCGACCAGGAGGTGTCGGCAGCCGCCCTGTGCCCGCCGGCGGAGCTCGCCGTCGGCCAGCAGGGCCTCCACGGCGGCGTACACCTGCTCGTCGAAGTCCACCGCCCCTTGATGGGCCAGGGCCCTCCGGTAGCGGCCGAAGGCCTCGGCCAGGCCCGGCACGTCGTCGCGCTCGGCCTCCACCTCCTCCGGATCTCGCAGGCCGAGCCGTACCGCCGACAGCGCCTCCAGGTAGGGCGCCAGGGGATCGGTGTTGGCCACCCGGCGCTGGGCCGGGACGAGGCCCTCCACCGCCCGGCGGACCTCGCGCTCGTCCAGGACGCGGGGGTGGGCGCCGCGGGCCTCGGCCAAGACGGCGTAGCCGAGCGAGTTGAGGGTGCGGACCCGGGGTCGGAAGGCGGCGGTGCGCTGCTCGAGCTGCTCCTGCGCCTTCTTGTTGTAGGCCACGGCCAGCACCAGCTCGCGCTCGACGCCGCGGTCGACCACCAGGTGGCGCAACCGCTCGGTGAGCACGCGGGTCTTCCCCGACCCGGCCGGCGCGATGATCCGGGCCGGCCCGGCGGCGTGGGCCACGGCGGCCAGCTGGTCGGGGGCCAGGTCGGCCCGGGGCGCCACGGGGGCGGGAGACTCGGCCAGCCGGCCCAGCTCCACCGACTCCCGGTGGACGACGGCTTGGTC
>JALYHF010000154.1 GCA_030776745.1 Actinomycetota bacterium
GCCAGCCCCTGGCCGCGTCGGTAGAAGGTCAGGCTGCGACCGTCCTCCTTGGTGATGGACTGGCGTTCGAGCAACGGCCGAGGCACCGCCGCCCAGCGCACCGCGTCGGCCAGCAGGGCGCGGGCGGCCGGATCGCCCTTGGCCGCCCGGTCGCCGAGGCGGTACTGGCAGAAGACGAAGCGGCCGGCGCCGACCTGCTGAGCGCCCACCACCGTGCCGGTGATGGCCCCCGGGACCGGCTTGTAGGCGATGACCACCGGCGTGTCCGGGAACGCCTCGCTGCCCATGGTGGCGATGACGCTTCGAGCCTGGATGGTGGAGTCCTCGGCCACGAGCACGCTGGCCCGAGGCAGGGAGGGCAGGCCACCGTGGTCGGTGGTGAAGTGGAAGACCGAGGACCCCCAGGCGGTGCCCACGGCGGCGAGGACGGCCGGCACGGGGTAGTGGGGCCCGGCGTCGAGCCCCTGGGCCATCACGACGGCCGTCTCGCCGCGTTGGAGCCGGCTGCGCAGCTCTCGGCCGGCCCTCTCGTCCAGCTCCCCCTCCCCGACGACGGTCGGCCCCTCCTCCCCGATCCTGGCGCCGATGCGCTCGAGTGCCTCCCCGCTGGCCCCCCCGCCCATGAGCCGCACGGTGACGCCCGACGCCGGCTCGGCCACGACGTGCATGGGGTACCGGTTCTCGGCCACCGTCGTGCGTCCCACCCGCAGGCGCAGCACGAGGTCGTGGCTGCCGGGGACGTCGGGGGCGAGAAGCGCCACCTGACCCACCTGGGTGGCGCGGTGGGCGGCGAGGTGGGTCACCCGCACGGCGGCCACCGACTCGCCGAAGCGGGCGCCGGCCGCCCCGCCGGGGAGGAAGGAGGTGTCCAGGGCCAAGAGCTGGTCGATGTCGACCGGGGCGGCGGCGTCCCCGAATCGCGCCTCGATCTCCACCTCTTCCAGGGCCGGGCCGTCGTTGGCCACATGGATCGGGGCGGACACCAGCTGGCCGGCCACCACCACCAGGCTGTCCAGGCGCAGCATGGGCAGCACGACCTGATTGGCACGGGTCATCTCGGCCACGGCGATGGGCTTGGGCCGCCGGTGCAGGTCGAGCAGCCCGTTCAGCTCGTGGGGCACGTCGGTGAGTTCGGTGAGGCAGTACCCGCCGATGTGGTCGTGGCGCCGGAACACCTCGGCCTGGAGGCGGTCGGACAGGCCCTGGTAGCGCTGGGTCTCGACCACGAAGCGGCCGATGGTCCCCGGCCACAGGGTTTCGGCCAGGCCGGCGGCGTGGACCTCCCTCGTGTCCCAGAACGGTGGTTCGGGAACGAGCTTCATGTCCGGCAGGCCCCAATCGCCGAACTCGGTCACCAGCAGAGGCCGCCCGACGTCGGCCCAACGGGTGGCCTTGGCCTCGATGTCGTCCAGGTAGTCGCTGTGCAGCCGGCCGTACCAGTGGGCGGTCAGCACATCGGCCTCGAAGACCCGCTCCGGGCTGGGCTCCACCCACTCGTTCTCGATCACCGGCCGGGTGGGGTCGACCGCTCTGGCTGCCCGCACCAGGGCGCGGGCGAAGCGTTCGTAGCGGTCCCAGGAGCGGGCTTCCGGGCGGTCCAGGCACAGCTCGTTCATGAGCGACCACAACACGACGCTCGGGTGGTTGCGGTCACGTCGGATCTGCTGCTGGACGGCGTCCACCGACCGGCGGGCGAGCAACGTCTCCGCCGGGTCGCCCATCTCTTCGTGGGCCACGGGCTCGGCCACCGGAATGTCGCAGTGGAGCAGCATCCCGAGCTCGTCGCACACGTCCAGGTAGGCGGGGTGGAACGCCTTGATGTGGAGGCGGAGGGCGTTGAACCCCATGGCCTGCGCGGCCCGGACCTCTTCCTCGATGCTCCGCCTGGATCCCTCGGCGTAGAGCTCGTCGGCTCGGAACCCCTGGACCAGGGCGCCCTTCATCCGGTAGGGCTCACCGTCGACCAACAGGCGGGTGCCCTCGACGCGGACCGTGCGCAGGCCGTAGCGGATGACGCGGCCGTCGCTCGAGGTGCCGCCCACCACCACGTCGGCCAGGCAGTCGTGCAGGACGGGCGCCTGCGGTCGCCAGTGGGCGGCCACCGTGGGCCCGAGACGGAGCCGGACCAAGCGCTGCTCCCCGGCGGCCAGCTGCAGGTCCTCGTCGACCACCACCCCCACCGTCCGCACGCCGAGGCGGGCCGGTGTGGTGGAGCCGGCCCGGTTGGCCAGCTCGACCGTCACCACCAAGTCGTCCGGGTCGGCGTTGACGAACACGTCGGCGACGACGACAGGGCCGTGGCGGCGGAGCACCACGGATTGCCAGATGCCGCCGTAGGTCATGTACAGGCTGGGCCGGCTCGGGAAGATGTGGTTGGCCCATCCCTGCTTGCCGTGGGCCGAGCGGAGATGCCCCGGGTCGTCGACGGCAGGGTCGGTGACCCGCACGGCGAGGACGTTGTCGCCTGAGAGCAGGGCCGCCGAGGGGTCGACCTCGAAGGGGGTGAAGGCGTTGTCGTGGCTGCCCAGGAGCTGCCCGTTGAGGTACACGTCGGCCGTGTCCATGACGGCGCCGAAGCAGAGGGTCCACCAGCCGCCGGCGTCGCCGAGGCGGAACCTCTTGCGGTACCAGGCCACGCCGTCGAGCTCCAGGTGCCCCTGCGCCTCCCACAAGCCCGGCACCTGGATCGCCTGGCCCGAAAGGCTGCTGCTGACGTCCTCGACGCGGTGGTCCCCGGGGAGGAGCTCCCACTCCCCGTCCAACGATGACCGGCCGCGCTCGTCGAAGGCCAGCACACCATGGGGCACGGCCTGGTCCACGGCGCCGATGCTATGGGTGAGCTCGAGGTGCTCGGGCGTGACGGTGCTAGCCGGGCTCCCTCATCGGATGCCGTCGCCGTGCGAGCCCTCGCCGCGGGGGATCCACACGGTCTCGGGTTCGCCGAAGAGCACGTGGTTGACGAACTCCACGCCCTGCATGGCCGAGTGGTCCATGTTGCCGATCTCGTAGAGCCAGGCGCCGAAGCGACCACGGGACCAGATGTCCTGGGAGCGCAGCCAGGGCTGGATGGCGCCGAGCGAGGCGTCCCTGGTCACCGACGGGACGGGGTAGGTCATGTCGGGAGAGCACAGCCACGTGGTGACGATGCGCCGCCGGTCGGACTCCTCCATGATCCCGGTGGAGACCAGGCCGTCCACCACCCGCTCCACGATCGTGCCGGCGTCCTCGGGCTTGTGCGCCGAGCGCGACGTCTCGGTGAGGAACAGGGTCTGGTCCGGCTCCGGGGTGATGTAGGGGGAGTAGTTGGACAGGTACGTCAAGCGGTAGAAGGGAACGTCCGGCTCGGGGAAGTAGACCCAGTTCTTGCTGCTCTCGATCCGCCGGTCGATGCCGACCCCCACGATGTGGCTGCCGCTCCAGTCCAGACCGGGCACCGCCCGGCGGACGGCCTCGGGGACGGGCTCCATGCAGCCCACCAGCTTGTTCAGGGGCATGGTGGACAACAGCACGTCGTAGGGCCACCTCCGGCCGTCGGCGGTGCTCACCTCCTTGGCCACCGGGTCGAGCGAGGCCACCGGAGTCTCCAGGTGCAGGTGGTCCTCCACGAAGCCACGCAGGCCTTCGTAGAGGAAGCCGGTCCCTCCCCGCAGGGGGTACTTGAAGGTGTTGTTGGGGCCCCAGGACACCTGGTCCTCGCCGAGGATCACGTTGCGCAGGATCGTCTGCACATCGACCACCGAGACCCGCTCGCCGATCCAGACGTAGTTCATCAGCTCGGCGGGCGTGGCCCACACCTTGAAGTTGTAGGGGATCATGAAGTGCTTGGCGATCCCGGCGCCCATGACGGCGTCCACCCATTCGCCGAAGTTGGTGGGCGAGTGCTGGCGGCGCTGGGCCTCGATGAGGCCGGTGATGCAGTCGAACACCGTCTGGGGTTCGAGGTCGCGGATGTTGTTCTGGAAGGGGTAGGCGATGAAGCGGTCCTCTATCCACACCCACGCCTCGCGCTGCAACTCGGTGTAGTCACCGCCCATCAGCTTTTCGACCAGGTCGTCGTAGTACTGGTAGTGGCTGAACATGACGTGGCCACCGATGTCGTAGGTGAAGCCGGCGTCGTCGGTGAACGAGGTGGCCAGTCCTCCGACGTAGTCGTTGGCCTCGAGGATGACCCAGTCGTCGTGGCCGAGCTCCTGTAGGCGGTAGCCGGCGCCCAGCCCGGTGGGCCCAGCGCCGATGATGACGATCTTGCCGTCGGCCTTCACGCCGTCTCCCATGCTGGTTCGCTGGTGGTGCTGGCGGCGCCGGCCATGAGCCGCGCCATCCGGGACGCGATGGAGTCCCAGTGGTGCCAGTGCAGGACCGGGCGGGCCTTGTGGGCCCGCTCCTCCGGGCAGTGCCGCTGCACCCGGCGACAGGCGTCGGCGAAGCCGGCGCCGTCGAGTTGGAGGTCGACCAGGCCGGCGTAGTCGGCCACCACGTCGGGAACGGGCGTGGAGACCACCGGCAGGCCGGCGGCGAGGTACTCGAGGGTCTTGGTGGGGCTGATCGATCGGGTGGCCTCGTTGAGTGCGAAGGGCATCAGCGCCACCTCGAACCCGGCCATGACGTCGGCCAGCTCGGCGTAGGGGCGGGGGCCGACGTAGGTGATGTTCGGCGCCTGGGGCAGCGTGGACGGATCGATCTTGACCCTCGGCCCCACCATGCGGATCTCCCAGTCCGGGAGGAGGCCGGCGAGCTCGGCGAGGAGGCCGAGGTCCAGGCGCTCGTCGATCACGCCCACGTAGCCGGCCACCGGGCGCTCCGACGGATGGTGGTGGCGGGCGCGCCCGGCGGGCCGATGGAAGTGCTCCGGCTCCACTCCGCTCGGGAACATATGAGCGTCCGGGCGGTGCTCAGCCACTCCGCGGTGCAGGGAGCGACCGCCGGTGAACACCACGTCGGCGTCACGGAGGGCTTGGTGCTGGCGCGCCACGAGCTGTCGGGACGCTCCCTTGAACGACGCCAAGTCGTCCATCACGTCGTAGACGACCAGGGACGGGCACAGCGCGGCGGCCATGGGCAGGGCCATCGGGGTGTAGAGCCACGCCGTCCGGTCGGGGGACCGGCCGAGCAGGTCCACGAGCTGCTCCGGGTAGCTGGCAGCCAACGGATCGTCGAAGCCGACATTGTCCTCGCCGCTCTGGACCTCGAGCCACACGCGCGTCACGTCGCCGTGCTGCTCCCACCGCAGCGTGGGCTCGCCGACGTCGGTGGTGGGCCACGGCTCCTCCACGAACCAGGTGCGCCTGCCCTGGGCCAGGCGGGAGACGATGTGCTGCGGTCGCTGCCAGACGAAGACCCAGCGCAGGTGGGACAGCACGACGAGCTCAGACATCACGGGTCCTCAGTTCGATTCGGTCGTTCCGGAGGTGCTGTGTGGCGGCGCTGGTCGGGCCCGTGGTCGACCAGAAGCTCGAAGGCCTGGCGTCGGCCTCGACGCGGTGCCATCGCAGGACGACGGGGGCGGGACGCGGGGCGACCCGTGCTCTCGGCTGTCGATCGTGCCTGGGACGGCCAGGGTGCGGACAGCTAGAACGTGTTCGTTCCGAGTCGGGTCGTGCCCAGGGCCATACCGGTAACTCCGAGCGTGTGCGGGTGGCCCCGGCGATCCGGGGACGACGGCGACCTACCCTGCTTCGGCAGCCGCCAAACTGCGCTCGACCGGGTGCCTGCCCCGTCCAACCGCTGGTTTCCCCGAAGCTTGTGAATCCGAGAACAAGGATTCACCGTAGCGCAAGTGGCGTCCAGCAAGCGATCCCGGTGTGCTCGGTGACCTTTGCCCACGTCGGCTGCGGCGCGGTGGGAGCGCCATGATGGCGCCACCATGGTCACCCTCGGCGTTGGGGACGAAGGAAGGGGCACCGACGAGGGCTCCACGTTCCGCAACCCGGTGCACGGGTCCAGCCTGGCCGACCCGTTCGTGCTCAAGTTCAACGGCCATTACTACGCCTACGGCACGCCGACGGTGGGCGACGGCCTGCCCGTGCTGCGATCCACGGACCTGGTGAGCTGGGTCCCCGTCAGCGACGCCGCCGTCGAGCCGCCCCCGCCCGGGCAGGCCCATTGGGCGCCGGAGGTGGCGTACCGCAACGGCCGCTTCCACCTCTACTACTCGACCGGAGGGCCGGAGGGGGAGGGCCACCAGCTCCGGGTGGCCACGGGCCGGTCGCCGGCCGGGCCGTTCGACGATCCCGTCGTGTTGGACCCCGAGGAGCAGTTCACCATCGACGCCCACCCGTTCCGCGACGACGATGGCCAGTGGTACCTCTTCTACTGCCGCGACTTCCTCCACGGTGAGCCGGTGGGCACCGGAGTGGTGGTCGACCGCCTCGTCGACATGTCCACGCTGGCCGGCGAGGCGGTGACGGTGATGCGCCCCCACGCCGAGTGGCACATCTACGAGCGCAGTCGCCGGTGGTACGACCGGGTCTGGGACTGGTACACCGTCGAGGGGCCCTTCGTGACCAAGCACGACGGGCGCTACTGGTGCTTCTACAGCGGCGGGGCTTGGCGAGCCGAGAGCTACGGGATCAGCTCAGCCGTCGCCGGCCGTCCCTTGGGCCCGTTCGAGCCCCTCCCCTCGGCCGACGGGGCCGACGTGTTGCGCACCGTGCCCGGGGCCATGATCGGCCCCGGCCACGGGGGACTGGTCCTCGCACCCGACAACGTGGCCGAGTACCTCGTCTACCACGCCTGGGACCCACAGCTGACGGGGCGGTACCCATGCGTCGACCGCCTCGTGTGGGCGGAAGGTCGCCCGACGTCGCCCGGTCCCCGCCCCGATCCCCAGCCCCGCCCGCCGGACCCCGACTTCCGGGACCTGTTCGACCAAGGCGAGGGCCGGCCCGTCGACCCCGCCTCCTGGCGGGTGGAGGGACGTTGGCGCCTTGGCGCCGAAGAGCTCGTCCAGCCCGACCCCGAACGGCCGGCGACAGCTGTCCTCCGCTTCGACGCTCCCGCGTCGTACCTGTTCGAGGTCAACCTCGCTCTGCGGAGCGGCGTTGCCGGTGGCGCTGCCTACGGCGCCTTCGCCTCCTACCTCGACGGGGCGACCCATACGGCCGTGGTGGTGCAACCGGACGCGGACCGGGTCGCCTGGCGCTCCGTGCGGGGCGGGGCCCCTGCCGGCGAGGGCGTGGTGGGTCGGATCCGCGGTGACTTCGCCGCCACCGCCTACCACCGGCTGGTGCTCCGCCGGGACGGCAGCGGCGTGCAGGTGACCTTGGACGACCTCGTGGTGGGGTCGGTCCCGGCCCGCCATGCCGCTGGTGGTGCGGTCGGCCTGTTCACGGGCAGAGCCGCCGCCGCCTTCGCCGGCGTCTCCCTCACCGACCTCGATCGGGCCGAGCGGCGGGGAGCGTGATGGCCGTTGTCGGCTCCTCGCGCCGTCAGGCCAGCTGGAGCAGCCCCTTCTCGGTGACCAGACCGACCGACAATGTCCGATAGCCGCCCTCGTCGAACAGCACGGTCATCGTGTCGCCCTCGTAGGACAGCACCTGGCCCTCGCCCCACGCCTGGTGGAGGACGCGGGCCTCGACCGGGAAGGGCTCGTCGCGCTCCTGCACCTCGGCGGCCACGCCGGCGTCGCAGTTGTCGCAGTGGCCGCAGCTCTCCTCGGCCCGCTCCCCGAAGTAGGCCAGGAGCGTGCGCCACCGGCAGCTGTCGCTCTCCACGTAGCGCGTCACCATCTCGCTCCTGGTCCGCTCGGCGGCGCGGTAGGCGGCGTGGTCGGCGGCCGCCCTTGCCGCCGCCTCGTTCGGCGAGGGCGCCCCTTCGACCCAGGAGACCAGCCCTTCGCCGTCCACCTCGACGGCGCCCACTCGCTCCAGGCGGTCCAAGGCCACGGTGAGGCGAGGCCACGGGACCTGGACGAGCTGGCCCAACGCGTCCGTGGCCACCGGCTCGGCTGCTGCGGCGACCGCCACGGCCAGCGCCTCCAGCACGGCGACGGGGAGGTCGCCCGTACCCCCGAAGAACCGGCGCCCCCCTCGGTCGCCCAGGCCATGGAACAACATGGCCAGCGCGGGCTGGCCGTCCCGCCCGGCCCGGCCCAGCTCCTGGTAGTAGGCGTCGAGCGACTCCGGCGGGTCGGCGTGCAGCACGAAGCGCACGTGGGGCGCATCGATCCCCATGCCGAAGGCGATGGTGGCCACCACCACGAGGGGCCCCTCGTCCAGGAAGCGCCCGTGAACCTCCTCTCGCCGCTTCTTGCTCAGCCCGGCGTGGTAGGCGGCGGCCTGGCGCCCCCGGGCCGCCAGCCGTCCGGCCAGCTCCTCGGCCTGCTTCCGCGTGGCGACGTAGACGATGCCGGTGCCCGGGAGCGAGACGGCCTGGTCGACCAGGGCGTCGCGGGCCTCGGCCGCGGTAGGCGCCGGGTGGACGGCGAGGCGGATGTTGGGCCGGTGGAAGCCCGAGACGATGACGGCGGGGGCACGCATGCCGAGCTGCTCGACGATCTCGTTGCGCACGGGTGGCGACGCCGTCGCCGTGAGGGCCAGCACCTGGGGGTGGCCGAGAGCCTCGACCATGGCGCCGAGGCGAAGGTACTCGGGGCGGAAGTCGTGGCCCCAGCTGCTGATGCAGTGGGCCTCGTCCACCACGAACAGCGAGGGCCGGGCCGCCCTCACCCGCTCGAGGGTGTCCTCGTTGGCCAGCTGCTCGGGTGCCAGGAAGATGAACTCGAGCTCGCCGTCGCCCAGCTCCTCGAAGGTCTCCCGCCGCTGCTTGTCGGTCATGGACGAGTTGATCTTGGCGGCGCCGCCGAACGTGTCGCCGATCGCTTCCACCTGGTCGTGCTGGAGGGCGATCAGGGGCGACACCACGATGCTCGTCCCGTGGATGAGCCCACCGGCGATCTGGTAGATCGCCGACTTCCCGGACCCGGTCGGCATGACGACGAGCGTGTCCCGGCCGGACAGGAGCGCCGCCGCCGCCTCCTCCTGGCCCGGCCGCAGGTCCTCGAACCCCAAGCTGGCCTCCGCCACCTCGCGCACCAGCCCGCTCAGCTCGTCCCCCTCGCCCACCGGCGGCCCCCTACCCGTCTCCCGCCGCCCCCAACCTCGGCCCCCTCGCCTGCTCCGGGTCTCGGGCCAGCCCTCGCAACCCGGATGCACCGGCGGCCCGGGTGATCACCACCGCGCCGAGGAAGGCGCCGGCGGCCGCCACGGCGGCCACGGGCCAGGGCAGGAACCGCCACACGACGGTCCCGACCAGGGCAGCCAGGGCGCCGGAGGGCAGCGCCCGCAGGGCCGGGGCCAGGCCGGACGGGCGCAGGTCGGGAGAGCGCAGCAGGCTCACCCACAAGACGGTGGCCACCAGCACCTCCGTGGCCAGGGTGGCCATGGCCGCCCCCCGGTAGGACCAAGAGGGGATGAGCCACAGGTTGAGCCCCACGTTCACCACCAGGCCGGCGCCCGCAGCCAGCGGGTAGAGGCGGTGGCGGCCCACCGCCACCAGCGTGGTGAAGGCCAGGCCGCTGAAGAAGGCGATGCACTCGCCGACGACCACGAGGCGGGCGGCGCCGGCCGCGGGTGCGTACGCCGAGCCGTACAGCGCCGTGATCAGCGGGCGGGCGAACACCGAGAACTCGGCCACGACGAAGGTGGCGACCAGGACC
Source organism: Actinomycetota bacterium (assembly GCA_030776745.1). GTDB lineage: Bacteria > Actinomycetota > Acidimicrobiia > Acidimicrobiales > JALYHF01. The sequence goes on from JALYHF010000154.1 coordinate 9,656, forward strand.
AGCACCGTGAACGCCCGCCCGAACCCGTCGCGGAACTCGCCGGGCCGGTCGGGCCAGGCGCCCACCAGCACGGGCAGCAGGGCCAGTGACAAGGCGGCGGGCACGAAGTGCAAGACGTCGACGAACTTGTAGGCCACCCCGTAGAGGCCCACCGACGTGAAGGTGTCGAGCTTGGACAGCATCACCGAGTCGAGGCGGTAGTAGGCCGTGGCCAGCGCCCCGCCGATGGCCAGTGGCACCGCCTCGCGCACCAGCCCCAGCCAGGTTCGCCACACCACCCGGTACCGGATACGGAGGAGGCGCCGGACCGAGCGAAGGCTCCAGGACAGGCTCACCAGCTCGAAGGCCACCGCCGGCAGCACGAAGAGGAGCAGGGACCCGCCGGCCACGGCGACGGCGGCGGTCAGCGCGAGTTGCGTCACCTGGCCCAGCAATGAGGCGACGGCCACCGGCGAGAGGTTGCCGTGGGCCTGGAAGACCAGGTTGTAGGCGTGCGAGGGCGTGGCGATGACCACGATGACGGCGGCGACGGCCATGGTCCGCACCACTTCGTCGGGGTAGCCGGCCAGGACGACGAAGCCGACGGCCACCGCGTAGCCGAGGAAGCCCAGCGCCACCCGCAGCAGCACGTAGGTGCCGGCGAAGCCGCCGCGGTCCTGGTCGTGGTCCACCACACCGGCGATGGCCACCCGGCCGATGCCCAGGTCCGTGACGATGGACAGCAGGCCGAGGAACCCGAAGATGAACGAGAAGCGGCCGAACTCGTCCACCGAGAGGTTGCGGACGATCAGGATCGTCCCGGCCCACCCCAGCGCGGCCACCCCGAGGCGGCCGGCCACCAGCGCGCCGGCGTTGGTGAGCAGCGCGGAGCGCGCCGGCACCTGGCCGGCGGCGGCCTCTTTGGTCCTCAAGTCGACTCTCTTCCCCCTCTGGGGTACGGCCGGCCGCCGATCGCCGTTGTCTTCGACACCAACTCGGGAAGGCTTGAGGCAAGGAGCGACGCGGCGAGCGGGACGGGGCTGGGTGCTTCTCTCAGGTGCAGGCCGCGATCGGCCGATGAGGCCACGGTGCCAGGCGTCACCATGTCGCTGGTCGGCGTCGACGGCGCCGGGAAGACGACGCTGGCCCTTCGCCTCGTGGAGGCGCTGCCCGTGCCCGCTTCCTACCTCTACATGGGGGACAACCCGGCGGCGAGCAGCCACCTCTTGCCCACCACCAGATTGCTGTGGTGGGCCCGCCGCCGAGCGGTCTGGGGCCATGGGCCCCCTCCCGCCGAGGCGGCCACTCGGGAGCACCGGCTGGTGGTTCGGGCCGCTCGCCTCGTCGTGGCCCTGGGTGTGCTGGCCATCCAGGTGGCCGAGGAGGCGCATCAGCTGGCCCGCGCTCGCTCGGCGCTCCGCAAGGGCCGGGTGGTGGTGCTCGACCGCTACTTCCGCTTCGACTACCGCGCCCACGCCCTGACCGACCCGGAGCGCCCCGGGCTCGTTCCTCGCCTCCACGGCGCCTGGCTCGCGTGGGCCTTCCCGCCGCCGGACCTGACCGTCTGCCTGGACGCCGTCCCCGCCGTGCTCTTCGCCCGTAAGGGAGAGGGCGACGAGGCGTCGCTGACCCGGCGCCGTCAGGGCTACCTTGACCTCGCCCCTGAGACGCCCGGGTTCGTGGTGGTCGACGCCGGCCGGCCCCCCCTCGAGGTGGAGCGCGACGTGCTCGCCCTCGTCTCCTGCCGGCTGCTGTCCGGCCAGCTCACCGCCTGAGGCCGTGCCCACCGTCCTGGTCACCGACGCCGACCGGGGGAGCGCCGTGGCCGTGATCCGCTCGCTGGGCCGGCGGGGCTGGCGCGTGATCGCGGCCGGGCCCCATCCCCTGAGCGCCGGCCTGCACTCCCGCTACGCCGCCGAGCGCCTGTGCTATCCCCACCCCCGCCGCGCCCCCGAGGGCCTGCTCGAGGTCCTGCACCGCCGCGCCAGCGAGGGCGGCGTCGACCTCATCGTCCCTGTCACCGACGACGTGGCGCTGCCCCTGGCCGCCGCCCGGGACCGCTTCGCCGGCGTGTGCGCCCTGGCCCTGCCCGCCGACGCCCAGCTGCACGTCGCCACCGACAAGCTGGCTACCCTCGAGCTGGCCGCCGAGCTCGGCGTCCCGGTGCCCCGCACGCTGGTGGCGGCGACGGCCGACGAGGCCGTGGCGCAGGCCGGGCTGCTGGACTGGCCGGTGGTCGTCAAGCCCCGTCGCTCGCGTGCCTCCGGCCCGGCGGGGGCGCTGGAGGCCTTCACCGTCTCCTACGCCGCCGACGCGGACCAGCTGGCCGCGCAGGTGGCCACCTTGGAGGGCCGGGTGCCCGCCCTCCTCCAGGAGCACTGCCCCGGCGAGGGCGTGGGCGTGGAGGTGTTGATGCTCGACGGCCGCCCGCTGGCCGCCTTCCAGCACCGCCGCCTCCGGGAGGTGCCCCCCAGCGGAGGCGCCAGCGCGCTGCGAGAGAGCGTGGCCCTCGACCCGGTGTTGCTGGGCCACACGGTGCGTCTCCTGGGAGCGCTCGGCTGGACCGGGTTGGCCATGGCCGAGTTCAAGGTGGGCCGGGCGGGTGCGCGGCTGATGGAGGTGAACGGCCGGATCTGGGGCTCGCTGGCCTTGGCCGTGCGGAGCGGGATGGACTTCCCGGCCCGACTCGCCGACGTGCTGACCGGCAACGGTGACCGAGTTGCGACGAGCTTCGACGGCGACTACGCCGTGGGGGTGCGCTCGCGGGACCTGGAGCTCGAGCTGCGCTGGATCGGGACGGTGCTTCGCGGCGTGCCACCCCTGGCGGCCACGGCCTCGCCCTCCCGGCGAGACGCCCTGCGGGTGGCCGCCGCCCTCGTTCACCCCGCCGACGGCTACGACGTGCTCTCGGCCGCCGACCCCTGGCCGGGGGCAGCCGAGGCCGCCACGCTGGTGGCGAGGGGCATCAGGGCCCTCCGGCGTCGCCACGTCGGAGCCGGGAGGTGAGCCAGGTGGCGGTTCCGCCGGCGCCCTGGGACCTCCAAGGCGAGTGCCTGGTGGCCGTGGTCCGTCGCCCTGCGGCCGCCGCCGGCCTCCCCGCCGGGCTGCAGCCGTTGCCGGGGTGGTGTGTGCTGGTGGCCGCCCGCTACGCCCGCTCCCCCGTGGGCCCGTACCTGGAGCTGGCCCTGTGCCAGCCGGCCAGAGCGGGGGGTCGGGCCGGGCTGTGCGTGACCACCATGGTGGTGGACTCGCCCGAGTCCCGCCTCGGAGGCCGTTCCAACTGGGGCTTTCCCAAGGAGCTCGGGAAGCTGTCGTGGACGGCGGAGGAGGGGCAGCGGTCGCTGCGGTGGGACGATCGTGGCCTCGAGGTGCGAGGCCCGACCAGCGGGCTGGCGGTACCGGTGTGGGCGCCGGTGCGGGCTCTCCAGCGCCGAGACGACGGGCCCGTCGTCGTACCGGGTCGGCTGCAGGGTTCGGCCCGTCCCGGGCTGGTCACGGTGGAGGTGCCGGCGGACGACGCCCTGGCGCCCATGGGCGGCACCCGTGCCGGTGCCTTCGTGTCCGGGCTGCGGCTGGTGGTGGAGCCGGCCCGCCCCGCCTAGGCGCCCGAGCGGGCCCGTCAGACCTGCAGGGCCAGGTAGTTGGCTTCGCCGAGCTGGGCCAGGAGGGTCAGTTGCCGCTCCAGCCAGTCGGCGTGCTCCTCCTCGCCGGCGAGGATGCGCTCCAGCAGCTCACGGCTGCCGTTGTCGCCCTCCTCGACGCAGACGGTTATTCCCTGGTTGAGCCGGAGGATGGCCTCCTTCTCCACCTCCAGGGCCAGGGCCAGCTTCTCGGGAACGTTCTCACCCACCCGCACGCTTCCCAGCCGCTGGAGGTTGGGCACGCCGTCGAGGTACAAGATGCGGTCCACCAGGGCCTCGGCGTCCTTCATCTCGTCGATCGAATCGTCCCGGATGTGCTGGCCCAGACTGTGGTAGCCCCAGTTCTCGCACATCCGGGCGTCGACGAAGTACTGGTTGATGGCGGTGAGCTCGGCGGTGAGCACGCTGTTGAGCAGCTCGATGACGCGGTCGCTGCCCCGCATCAGGCCGCTCCCAGCAGCCCGTACTCGGCCAGGAGCCGGCGAAGGGCGGCGCAGCAGCCCCCGCAGCCGGAGCCGGCCTGACAGCGTTCGGCCAACTCGGCCACCGAGCCCGCTCCCGCCTCGATGGTGGCCCGGATGGTGCCGTCCGTCACTCCCCGGCAGTGGCAGACGAACATCGGGCTCAGACCCGGCTCGGCGGCCCGGCCGCGATGGCCTCGGCTCCCCCGGCCGGGCTGGTCTGCCGACGGGAGGGAAGGTGGCGGATCACCACGGGGACCCCGCTGGCGACGAGCTGGGTGGCGGTGTGGAAGGTGACGGCCCGCAGCACGGGCCGGCGGTGCGAGACGCCGGCGACCGCGCACCTCGGCGGTCCTTGGCCGAAGGTGACCCGGACCCAGCTCACCCGGCGGAGCCCGAGCGGCGGCTGACGGAGGGTTTGGCCTCGCCGCTCAGGACTTCCTTTCATATCCTCTTAGGAAAGCCTAACGGAAGGCCGGCGTCAACCCCCCTGGGCGGCTTTGGGCGACGAGGATCGCAGGTCGACCCCGGCGGCGGCCAGGTCCTGTTCCAGCAGGGCGCGGTCCTCGGCCAGCAGGCGAGGGCGGGCGCCCGGCGGTACTGGCGAGGGCAGCTGCAGCATGTCGGCCAGCGCCAGGATGGTCTCGTCGTAGGTGTCGAGGTCGGCGCTCCACTCGGCCACCTTGGTGGGCCAGGTCT
>JALYHF010000155.1 GCA_030776745.1 Actinomycetota bacterium
TCATCCGCCGCGTCCTCAGCAAGGCCTCCCGGGCCGGTCGCAACCCCGCCACCCTCAACTCGCTGGTGGGCACGGCCGTGGACAACGTCACCATCGACAAGTCCTTCAGCACCAAGGACATCTTCCGGCTGGTCCGGCGGTTCAAGTCGCTGGAGCCGGCGGCCGTGGAGATGCTCAGCCTGCCCACCACCGAGGCCCGCGTCCGGGGCCAGTCGATGCAGCGCCTGCAGCAGCCGGAGGCAGACCAGATCCTCGCGCGCTTCACCGGTCGCTCGCCGGCGGTGCCCGCCGGGGGGAAGCCGGCGCGCCCGAGCATCCTGCCCAACACGGTGCGGGTCCGGGTGCTGAACGGCTCCGGCATCGACGGCCAGGCCAGCGACGTGGCCCGGGCGCTGCAGGGCGCCCAGTTCAACGTGGCGGGGACGGGACCGGCCGACTCCTACCGGTACACGAGGTCGGTCGTCCGCTACGGCCAGGGCCAGCTGGCCAAGGCCCAGCTGCTCGAGGGCTACCTCGGTGGGGGAGCCCAGCTCACGGAGGACCGGACGCTGCGGGGCGTCGACCTCGTGCTGGTCAGCGGCAGCTCCTTCACCGGCGTCCGGGCACCTTCGGAGGCCGGGGCCACCACCACCTCGGCGCCCCCCGCCACCAGCGGGGCGGCGGCGCCGGCCCCGGCCCCGGCCAAGACCGGCCCCCCGCAGCCCGAGTGCTGACGTGAAGGGGCTCATCCTCTCCGGTGGGGCCGGCACCCGGCTCCGGCCGATCACCCACACCAGCGCCAAGCAGCTGGTCCCGGTGGCCAACAAGCCCATCTTGTTCTACGGCCTCGAGCACCTGGTCGAGGCGGGTGTGACCGAGATCGGCATCATCGTGGGGGAGACGCGCAACGAGATCATGACGGCGGTGGGCGACGGTTCCCGGTGGGGCGCCGACGTGGTGTACATCCCCCAGGAGTCGCCCTTGGGCCTGGCCCACTGCGTGCTCATCGCCGGCGAGTTCCTGGGCGACGACGAGTTCGTGATGTACCTGGGGGACAACCTGCTCGAGCACGGGGTGAAGGACCTGGTCGAGGCCTTCGTCGCCGACCGGGGCGACGCCGCCGCTCAGATCCTGCTGCACCGGGTTCCCGACCCGCAGCGCTTCGGGGTGGCCGAGCTCGACGGCGCCGGCCAGGTGGTGCGCCTGGTGGAGAAACCCACCGAGCCCCCTTCCGACCTGGCCCTGGTCGGCGTCTACCTGTTCGACCGGCGCATCCACGAGGCGGTGCGCAGCATCGAGCCATCGGCTCGGGGCGAGCTCGAGATCACCGACGCCATCCAGTGGCTGGTCGACCGGGGCCACCCGGTCCGCAGCCGCGTCATGGACGGCTGGTGGATCGACACGGGCAAGCTGACCCCGCTGCTCGAGGCCAACCGGCTGATCCTCGAGCAGCTGGAGCGCCGGGTCGAGGGCAAGGTCGACGAGTCATCCCGCGTCGAGGGACGGGTGGTGGTGGGAGCCGGGGCCGAGATCGTCAACTCCACGGTCCGGGGGCCGGCCATCCTGGGCGCCGGCACCCGGATCGTGGACAGCTACATCGGGCCCTTCACCGCCATCTCCGACGAGTGCGAGGTCCTGCACTCGGAGGTGGACCACTCGGTGATCCTCGAGAACAGCCACGTGGTGGACGCCGGGCGGATCACCGACTCGCTGGTCGGGAGGCACGTCGAGGTGACTCGTTCCCAGCAGCGGCCTCGGGCCACCCGCCTCATGGTCGGTGACCACTGCCAGGTCGACCTGGGCTAGCCCACTACCCTGGTCCCGCCATGAGGCTGCTCATCACTGGCGGGGCCGGGTTCATCGGGTCGAACTTCGTGCGCCACTGGCTCGGTGCCCATCCCGGTGACGACGTCGTGGTCTACGACCTGCTCACCTACGCTGGCAACCGGGACAACCTGGCCGACGTGGCCGACCGCATCGTCTTCGTCGAGGGCGACATCGGCGACCTCGGCCAGGCCGAGCGGGCTCTCGCCACCCACCGGATCGACGTGGTGGTGAACTTCGCCGCCGAGTCCCACAACAGCTACGCGGTGCTCGATCCCGGGCTGTTCTTCCGCACGAACACCCTGGGGACCCAGACGCTCCTGGAGGCATGCCGGCGGGTGGGGGTGGGCCGGTTCCACCACATCTCCACCTGCGAGGTCTACGGGGAGCTCGGCCTCGACGCCGACCAGGGCTTCACCGAGGAGTCGCCCTACCGCCCGAGGACGCCGTACAACGCCTCGAAGGCAGCCGCCGACCACGCCGTGCGGGCCTACTTCGAGAGCTTCGGGCTGCCCGTGACCATCACCAACTGCGCCAACAACTACGGGCCCTACCAGTTCCCCGAGAAGGTCGTTCCCCTCTTCACCACCTACGCCCTCGACGACCGGCCGCTCCCGCTGTACGCCTCGATGCACCACCGCCGGGAGTGGATCCA
>JALYHF010000156.1 GCA_030776745.1 Actinomycetota bacterium
ACCGTGAGGAATCAACTCAGCCTGCTGTACACAAACCTCGCCGTGACCGATCGAAGCCAGGCGGTCCTGTTAGCGCGCGACCTCGGCTTCGGCTAACGCAGTCGTCAACTGCCTACCGCAGCGCGCCGTCGAAGTCTGGACCGGAATGAGGCTCCGAATGCCCGATAACGCGTCGGCGATTTTCTGCGGAGGGGGAGTCCCAAAAGGACACCGGGGACTCCCGGTGAGGTGTCCCTCACTGCCGGGTTGGCGCGCAACACCGATCGCGACAGGATGTACTCGTGCGGGTTCTGTTCGCATCGCTGTCGGCAATAGGTCACGTCCACCCGCTGGTTCCGCTCGCCCGGGCACTTCGGGATCGAGGCAACGAGGTTCGCTGGGCGACGGGCCCGGACGCCTGCGCGTTGGTGGAGCGGGCCGGCATTCCGGCGGTGGCGACCGGCATGACTCAGGCTGATCGCCTGGCGGAGTTCTGGCGGCGCTACCCCGACACCATAGAGTTGCCGCCCCAGCGGTGGCCCGACGTTATGTTCCCGAAGATGTTCGGGGAGATCAGCGCCCCGGCCGCCCTTGCCGGACTCCTTCCCTTGGTGAGGGAGTGGCGCCCTGCGGTCGTCGTTCACGACGCCGCAGAGCTGGCCGCGCCCCTCGCAGCGGCCGCCGTCGGCGTGCCCCACGTAACCCACGCGTTCGGGGCGCTGCTCCCCGAAGCCAGAGTGCGGGCGGCGTCAGAGGAGCTGGAGCCCCTGTGGCGGGCCCAGGGTCTGGACCCCCGCCCCTACGGAGGCGCCTACGACCACCTCTACCTCGACATCTACCCGCCACGTCTACAGATTCCGGGAGGCGAGCACGTCGGTGCCCGTCAGGCCCTGCTGGCGGTTCCCTTCGACGACCCAGCCGACCGGGTTCTCCCACCACACGTCCTCGACGGCTCCGAGCACCCGCTGGTCTACCTCACCTTCGGCACAGTGTTCAACGACAATGAGGCGTTTCGGGCCGCGCTGGCCGGTATCCGCGCGCTTCCAGTCAGGCTGGTGGTGACCGTCGGGCCCAACGGCGATCCCACAGCCTTTGGTCCCCAGCCCTCCCATGTCGTCCTCGAGCGCTACATCCCCCAGACGCTCATCCTGCCGGCCTGTGCCGTCGTGGCTTCCCACGGCGGATCAGGGACGGTCCTCGCCGCCCTGGGGATGGCTATCTCCCAGCTGTGCCTTCCCCAGGCCGCCGACCAGTTCATCAACGCGGGCGCCGTGGCCCGTTCTGGAGCGGGCCTTGCGATCCCTCCTGGCCAGGTGGACCCTGGAGCGGTCGGCGATGCCGTTCAACGGCTTCTCGACGACCCCGCCTTCCAGCTCGCCGCCCGGCTGGTGGCCGATGAGATCGCCTCAATGCCCTCGCCGGACGACGTGGCGAGGGTCCTCGAGAAGCTGCCGTGATTACTCCTGGCATCGAGTCGCACGCCGAAGAAAGCGCTGGTCGGCCACACTGGCACGCCTGCCTTAACGCTCGAGCGTCCACAAACCGCGTCCCATAGTCGCAGCTCCGCCATTCCACAACGCCGGCTCTGCGGGCACGGATGCTTTGCGGCACGTTCTACGTGAGGTCGCGAGGGAACCTTCGACCGCGCTCGCTCACGGACGCGGTGGAGTGCCCCAGAAGAACGGGAGTCGCACCGTCACCCACTGCCACCAAACGCCGGTTACCGGACGCTCGCGACGCGCCGTTCGGCGCGCATCTCGGCGGCTGCAGGGTCGCGTTATCGCCGGCGCGTTATGTGGCGCCCGAGGCGCCTAGAGCCGTCGTTCGGGCCGCCTCCTCGAGCACCCGCCGAAATGCGGCAGGCGACGCGGTCATCACGCGAGCGCTACGACGGCAGTCGGCCGCTTCTCGTCGATATCTATCGGATCCATCACGGAGTAATCCCGCGCGGCGTTCGCGACAGCCCGAAGGGGTGGTCGTAACGGGGAGGTGGCGTCGGGACGACGTCAGGACGCGGTTTGGAACTCCCGCTCGTAGGCAGTGGCCAGGTCGTAGAGGGCCCTGCCGCCGTCGCCTTGGAACGACGAGCCGTGCATGATGGCGAGGGTTGTTGGGTGGAGGTCGCCGAGCTGACGCATGACCGCGGACGTGTTCGGTCCGAGCGACGAGGCGTGGAACATGCGCTCGGCCTGGAGCGCCGGCTCGACCAGGTCGCTCGTGGTCAGCGGCTGTCCGCCGCCCAGATGGGAGAAGATGTCGCCGCACAGCAGGGTACGCGTCGTCTCCTCGTAGAGCACCTGGGCCTCCCAGTTGTGCGGGACATGGGGTGTGCTGATCTGGCGCACCCGCTTGCCTCCCAGGTCGATGACCTCGCCCTCCTGGAGGGGTCGGGGCGGCCGGTCGCACAGGTCGTCGAGCGACACCATGCACCCGAGCGCGCCGTGCGCGACCCGGGAGTCGGGCGCGGCGGTGAGCCACATGTTCATCGCCCCGCACTCGTCGGACTCCACGTGCCCGAAGGTGATCCAGCGCAGCGACTCCACCGGCGTGACCCTGGCCACCGCCTCGGCCACGAGCGGGAACATCCCCCGGGGGCCGGTGTGGAACAGCAGGGGCTCCTCGGCGTCGATCAGGAACTGGTTGAAGCTGAAGCCGCCGGGCGCCACCTCGGGCACGAGGGTGCTGACGCGATAGATCCGGTCGGCGATCTCATCGATGGTGGTCTCCATGCCCCGAAGGCGTTCAGGGCGGAGCCGTTCCGTTCACTCAGGACTGAACAGTCCAGGTGGTTTCGTCGTCGGGGTGGGGCTGGTAGGCGCAGAAGGCGCCCGTGCGGACGCGCCTGTCGAGGACGGATCCGGCGTCGGGAAGAGCCTCGGTGAGCTTGCCCAGGGCCGACCGCAGCGCCCGGGTCACGTTGAGGCGCGCCTTCTCCGCCGCCGACGATGCCCAGCGCTCCCGGCCGCCCAAACCGAAGGAGCGGGCCAGCTCGGCGACGATGGTATCCAACTCCGCCTGGAGGGCGGCCGCCAGCCCGTCGTCCTCCACGGCGAGGGCGTCCTCGATCTGGTCGCGCAGGGCGGCGATCCGGTCCCTGTAGAGGTTCCGGGTCTGGGCGTCGGCGTGCGGACCAGCGTGGCCGAGCTGGCGGCGGTCAAGACCACTGGGCGATAGGCCCTCGGCCTCGTCTACGAGGTCGATGACGTGGCGCTCTGTGCCGGGCCGCGCAACGAGGCCGGCCAGGTAGCGCAGGCCCTTTGTGTCGCGCAGCCGGACCTTGGTGTCGCCACACGCCGCTGTCCACCACCCGTTGTCCCGCGTGAGGACGGCGACCCGGCACTCGGCCTCCTGACGAGGCTTGCCGCTCACCACGCCGACCCGGTCGAGCAGGGCGCGGTCGGCCGGAGCGAGCACGACGTCGAGGCGGGAGAGCAGTGTGGCCGCCGCTCGCGCCTCGAGGAGGGCGGAGGCGGGGTCAGCCTTCTCGAGCAGGCGGGCGAGCTCGACGTGCAGGTTCATGGTGAGCAGTGGGAGGTTGGCGCCGGCCAGGTGGGCCAGCGCCTCGCGCAGGCATTCGACGGCCGCCTCGTCGTCGCCGCGGGCTGCAAGGACGCGCGCCCGCAGCCGGGCCGCCTCGCCGGAGAGAACAGGCAGGCCCAGTCCCGCGACCCGTGCGTCGAGGTTGGCCATGGCCTCGGCCGCCCGCTCCACGTCACCTCGGCCGAGCTCGACCTCGACGAGGACGCCGAGGAGAATCGGCGCCCGGGCCCGGTCGCCGGCTATGAGCCGCAGTCCCCGCTGGGCGGCCGCCCGGGCCAGGTCGAGCTGTCCTCGGGCCAGATAGAGGCGCGCGGTGGGGAGCAGGGCCTGGATGTGGTCGTCCTTGCCGACGAGCAGAGCCTCGGCCTCGTCGAGGCGGCCTT
>JALYHF010000157.1 GCA_030776745.1 Actinomycetota bacterium
CAGCCGGCCCAGACGTCGGCCACCTCGTCCAAGAAGGTGCGGGTGGCGCTGCACGCCTACGAGAACAACATCACGCCCTTCACCCTCACCCTGACCAGCTTCCCGGTCACGGCCGACCTGGTGATGCTCGTGCACGACTCCCTCTTCTGGTCCCAGGTCAAGGAGAAGCCCGAGCCCTGGCTGGCCGAAGGGGCGGTGGCGTCCGAGGACAAGAAGACGTGGACGGTGACCCTCCGCGACAACCTCAAGTGGCACGACGGCCGGCCCCTCACGGCCGAGGACGTGCGGTTCAGCTTCGACTACTACCAGAAGCAGGCCGGGTCGTCGGGGCGCTACGCCCACCACGTCTTCGACGTCCCCGCCCTCGACCGGGCCGAGGTGATCGACCCCCGCACCATCCGCTTCGTCATGAAGCAGCCGGCGCCCCAGTTCGACATCATGCCGGGCGCCGACCTGCCCATCATCCCCAAGCACGTGTGGGAGGGCATCACCGAGCCGGGCAAGGCCACCAACATCCTGCCGGTCGGGTCGGGACCCTACAAGGTGGTGGAGATGGTGTCCGACCAGCGGTACCGGCTGGTGGCCAACGAGACCTACTTCAAGGGCAAGCCCACGGTGGACGAGATCGAGATCCCCATCGTGAAGGACCCGGCCGCCGCCTTCGCCGCCCTGCGCACAGGTCAGGTCGACTTCGTCACCCGCAACGTGCCGCCGGAGCTGGCCACCCAGTTCGACGGGTCGTCGGGGGTGAAGGTGGCCAAGAGCACCAAGTTCGAGTCCACCCAGCTGTACTTCAACGCCCGCAAGCCCCCTCTCAACGACCCCAAGCTGCGCAAGGCCATCAGCCTGGCCACCGACACCCAGGCGCTGGTCGACACCGTGCTCCTGGGCCGGGGGCGTCCCGGCCGAGACGGCTTCATCCATCCCGACTCGCCCTGGGCCATGCCAGGGGGCAGGCACGAGTTCGACCGGCGGCGGGCCGAGGCGCTGCTCGACCAGGCCGGCTACGCGGCCAAGGACCCCGACGGCGTGCGCAAGGCGCCCAACGGCACCCGCCTCGACTTCGCCGTGCTGGTCTCCTCCTTCGAGCCCCAGGACCTGCGCGCCGTGCAGCTGATGTCCCAGCAGGTCGCCCCCGTGGGCGTCCGCTTGCGCCCCGAGGCTCTGGACCCCGCCACCCTGCGCCAGCGGCGGTCGGCGCCACCGGGCCAGGTGCCCACCTACGACGCCTACATGTCCACCCTCGAGGCCCACGGCCACGTGGACCCCGACAGCCTCTACTACTTCTTCCACTCGCCTGGGCCCAAGGGCTTCGGCGCCCAGATCACCGGCTGGGGCAACCCGAGGTTCGACCAGCTCACCGAGCAGGCCGCGGTCAGCGGCAAGGAGGAGCGCAAGCCGCTCCTGCACGAGGCCCAGCGCATCCTGGCCGAGGAGGCGCCGGTGATCGTGTTCTGGTACCGCGACGGCGAGTGGGCCTACCGGGAGGCGGCCTACGGCGGCTGGGTGGAGGACCCCGGCCAGGGCATCTTCACCAAGCGCTCGTTCCTGCCCGAGTACGTCAACGCCGAACGGGCCGGCAACGAGGGTGAGGTGGCCACCGGAGGAGGCGACGATGGCGGTGGCGGTGGGCTGGTCCTGGCCGGCGGGGCCGCGCTCGTCGTCGGCCTCGCCGCCTTCGCCCTCGCCCGGCGCCGCCGCCCGGTAACGGACGACGAGGAGTAGCCGTGCCGGGCCACGTCGCCCGCACCGCCGCGCAGTACCTCCTGGTGCTGTTCGCGGCCGTGACCCTCAACTTCGCCATCCCCCGGCTGGCCCCCGGAGACGCCATCGACTACCTGCTGCCGCCCGAGGTGGCCGGCGCGCTCACACCTGAGCAGCAAGCGCAGGTGCTCTCCCAGTTCGGTCTCGACCGGCCCGTCCTCACCCAGTTTCGCGACTACCTGTCGGCCCTGGCTCATGGCGACCTGATGTTCTCGGTGCGCTACGGACGGCCCGTGCGGGACCTGCTGGGCGAGCGGGTGGGGTGGTCGGCCCTGCTGGTGGGCGGGGCAGTGGTGCTGTCCACGCTGCTGGGGGCGGCGCTGGGCTTCCGCTCCGCCTGGCGCCGGGGCACGGCTCGTGACGCCGGCACCCTCACGGGGGTGATGCTCGTCGACTCCCTGCCCCCCTTCTTCGTGGGCATGCTGCTCATCCTGGTGTTCTCGGTGCAGCTGGACCTGCTGCCCATCTTCGGCGCCCTGCCCACGGTCGACGCCTCGGGCCTGGGCCTGGCCGCGGAGGTGGGCCGCCGGCTGATCCTCCCGTTGACCACCCTGACCCTGGCCCACCTCGGCCCTGTCTACCTGGTGGCCCGTTCGGCGCTGGTGTCGGAGCTCCAGGAGGACTACGTGCTCATGGCCGAGGCCAAGGGGCTGAACGACCGCCAGGTGCGGCGGCACGCCCAGCGCAACGCCTTGCTGCCCCTGTCCACCGTCACCCTCATCGGCCTCGGCGCGCTCGTCGGCGGGGCGGCGGTGGTGGAGACCGTCTTCTCGTACCCCGGGCTCGGGCGCCTCATCTACGAGAGCGTGCTGGCCCGCGACTACCCGGTGCTACAGGGCGCCTTCCTGCTGATGGCGGTGGCGGTGATCGCGGCCAACTTCGCCAACGACCTCTTGTACCCGGCACTCGACCCGCGGGTCCGCCGGCGCCGGGTGGCCCCGGCATGACCAGCGTCGGCCCCCTCTCCACCGTCGAGGCCCCCGAACCGGCCGCCGCGCCGGCCCCGGTGGTGGCCGCTCGCAACTCCTTCGCCCGCCGCTTGGGCGCCGTCGGCGCCGCCCTGATCCTGGCGCTGGTGGCGGTGGCCGTGCTGGCCCCCGTGATCGCCCGCCACAGCCCCAAGGTGCCGTCGGGTCGGCCCTACGAGCGGCCGAGCGGCTCCCACCCGCTGGGCACCAACGACGTGGGCCAGGACCTCTTCGCCCAGCTCCTGCACGGGTCCCGCATCTCGCTCACCATCGCCGTGCTGTCCGCGGTGGTGGCCCTGGCCCTCGGGCTGGCGGTGGCGCTGGTCGCCGGCTACCGCCGGGGCCGCCTGGAGACGGCGCTGATGCGCCTGGTGGACCTCACCCTGGCCTTCCCCTTCCTGGTGCTGGTGATCGTCCTCGCCGCCTTCTTCGGCCGGGGCCTGATCACCACGGTCCTGGTCATCGCCGCCGTGATCTGGGCCCGGCCGGCCCGGGTCCTGCGCTCCCAGGTGCTCAAGGTGCGCGAGTACCAGCACGTCACCGCCGCCCGGGCCATGGGCGCCACCAACTCCCGGTGCATCTGCCGCCACGTGCTGCCCCGCATCGCCCCCCTGGCGGCCGCCCAGTTCGTGCGGGCGGCCAACATCTCGGTGCTGCTGGAGTCGTCGCTGTCGTTCCTCGGCCTGGGCGACCCCAACCGGGTGAGCTGGGGCACCACCTTGTACTTCGCCAACGCCAGGAACGCCTTCCTCACCGACGCCTGGCGTGGTGGATCGTCCCCCCGGGGCTGGCGCTGACCGTCGC
>JALYHF010000158.1 GCA_030776745.1 Actinomycetota bacterium
TGGCGCCGAGCGACACCCCGAACAGCGGTTTGCCTCCCTGGCTGAGCTGTACCAGCTGGCCGAAGCAGTACCGCGTCGCTACCGGGCGCTGGTCCTCACGGCTGGCCTCGCCGGGCTGCGTCTCGGAGAGCTGTCTGCGCTGCGACGCCGTGACGTCGACCTCCGTGGAGCGACGGTGACCGTGCGGCGCAAGCGCATCCGCCTGGCGTCGGGGGAGGTGATCGAAGACGATCCGAAGAGCGAAGCCGGGAAGCGGAGAGTCGCGCTACCGGCTCCACTCGTCACCGAGCTCGAGCAGCATCTCCGCGAGTACGGAGTCCCGGTAGCCGACGCGCATATCTTCACGTCATCCACGGGCGAGCCGTTGGAGCGCAGCAACTTCCGCAACCGAGTGTGGATACCGGCTACCCGAGACACCGGTCTCGAAGGGCTTCGATGGCACGATCTCCGCCACACGGCGGGGACCCTCGCCGCTCGTACCGGCGCCACGACCAAAGAGATCATGGCTCGTCTCGGTCACGCCAGCCCCAGGGCGGCGATGATGTACCAGCACGCCAGCGAAGACCGGGACCGGCTCATCGCGGACCGGCTCACCGCCATGGCGTTGGAGGCAGGCGTTGTCCCCGCCAGTGCCGCCCCTGATCCGTCCGTGCCCCCTGGTGACCATTCTGCTGGGGCACGTTTGGGGCACGAGCCGGGTCCTCATGCCGACGCCGAGGGCGGTTCAGGCCGCTGACCAGGGCTTTTGTGGTGGTCGGGACCGGCGTCGATCCGGTGACCTCACGCTTTTCAGGCGCGCGCTCTGCCAACTGAGCTACCCGACCGGGTACTGCGCGGTCCTGACGGGATTTGAACCCGCGACCTCCGGCTTGACAGGCCGGCGTGCACTCCAAACTGCACCACAGGACCCTGCTTGTGCTGCTGCACCCCCAACGGGATTCGAACCCGTGCCGCCACCTTGAAAGGGTGGTGTCCTAGGCCGCTAGACGATGGGGGCCGGTCTCCGCGGGGCCCGGTCACGATAGCAAACGCCAGGTGCTGCCCTCGGGCGTGTCCCGCACGTCCACGCCCAGGACCGCCAGCTCGGACCGCAGGGCGTCGGCGTCGGCCCACCGTCCGTCGGCCCGGGCCTGGGCCCGCAGCCGGACCAGCGCCTCCACGAAGGGCGCGACCAGCTTCGCCGGGTCAGGGCCCCCTTCCCTCCGAAGCCAGCCTCCCTGGCCCAGGCGCACGATCATCGAGCGCAGCGCGGCCCGGGCCCGTTCCGGTTCGTCGGACTGCAGGGTGTCCGCCGACCAGGCCACCAGCTCCTCCTCCAGGGCGAGCACGGCCCGCACCGCCGCCTCGGCGTCGCCGGAGTCGAGCCCGCTCGAGAAGGCCTCCTCGGTGGCGGCGAGGGCGGCCAGCAGCGGCGAGGAGGCCAGCGGCGGGTGGTCCGTCGAGGGGGCCGGGCCCTCGGCCAGAGGGGCGCGCCCGAGGCCAGGACCAGCCGGGCGGCGGGCCAGCGCGGCGATGTCGGCGATGGCCAGCGTCGATCCCGACCGGATCTCGGTCGAGCGGCCGGCGGCCCGCACCGTCACGGCTCCGACGCCGGTGACCGTCGCCGTCCCGTCGTCGAGGTCGAGCGCCAGGCAGGTGTGCTCGTCCACGCCCAGGACGAAGGCGCCCGGCGGGAGCTGGCGCTCCATGGCGGCCAGGCGCTCCTCCCCCAGGTAGCAGAAGCGGGTGTCGTGGGTGCCCCCCTCGGCGTTGTTGAAGTGGGGCACCACGGCGGCCGACAGGCCCGCGGCGCTCAGCAGGTCGAGGCCCTCGAGCCAGTGGGGATCCTCGCCCACCTTGTAGATCTCGTAGACGGGCACCGTCACCACGCCGAGGGTGAGGGCGGCGGCGCTGGCGAAGGTGATGCAGCCGCCGACCTCGAGCTTCTCGGCCAGCACCTTGGGCACCAGGGAACCCCGCCACTGACGCAGCGCGTGGGACGGGCTGCCGGGACCGGAGAAGACGTAGCGGGCGGCCCGGAGGGCGGCCAGCATGGCCTCGTGGTGGAGCGGGTCGACGGAGGCCGAGCGAAAGCTGGCCACGGCGATCTCCTGGCCCACGTGGTGGCGGAAGTACTCGACGGCCCGCCGGGCGATGTCGTCGGCGTTGGCCTGGAAGCCGAACGGCGTGTCGAGGAGCACGGCCGGAACCGGCCGGGGCCCGACCCGGTGGAGCAGTTGCCGGTGGGTCGTGACCATGGTGGGGCTGGTCTCCCCCGAGCCCATGACGGCGAGGATCCGGCGGGCCTGCGTCACCGTCGGTCGGCGACCCCCCGGATCGGCACCCAGTCGGCCATGGCGGCGCAGGTTAGGCCACCCTCCCCCGAACGCCGCCCTGGCTAGCGTGCCCTGCCCATGGTTCGGTGTTCGCTCGGCTCCGGCTCGGCTGCGGCCTCCGGCTCCGGCCGGCTTCTCCTCTCGGCCCTGCTCGGCTACGCCGTGGGGACCCTCCCATCGGCCGACGCCGCCACCCGGCTGGCCACGGGCGGCCGGGGCGACCTTCGCTCGATGGGGACGGGCAACCCGGGTGCCGCCAACGCCCTGGGCGTGCTGGGCAAGCGGTGGGGCTACGCCATCCTGGCCGCCGACACCACCAAGGGCGCCGCCGCCTGCCTGCTGGGGCGGCGACTGGCCGGGGACACCGGTGCCCACGTGGGCGGCACGGCGGCCGTGGTGGGCCACTGCTACCCCCTCTGGAACGGGTTCCGCGGCGGGAAGGGGGTGGCCGTCAGCGTGGGGCAGTGCCTGGCCACCTTTCCGGTCTACGTCCCCATCGACCTGGCCGTGGCCGGACTCACGGTGGCCGGCCGATGGCGGTCCCGGACCTTCGCCACCACCGCCGTGGCGTCCGCGGCCTGGGTGGGCGCCGCCTCGTTGTGGTGGAGGCGGGGCTGGCCGAACGGGTGGGGCCCCCGCCCGAGCGGGGCGCTGCCGGCGGCGGCGGCTGCCACCACCGCCGTCATCCTGTCCCGGTTCGCCAAGCACCGCACCGGTCGGGGTGGGGTGCCGGCCCGGCCCAGGAGGTCCCGATGATCGGCTTGTGCACCGACTCCAACGCCCAGCTCCCCCCTCCGCTGGTCGAGCGCTTCGGGGTGGAGGTGGTGCCCCTCACGGTCACCATCGACGGTCAAGCCTTCTCGGAGGGCGTGGACCTCGACGCCGACGCCTTCTACGCCTACTTCGACGAGGGAGCCACCCCCACCGTCGCCACCGCCGCCCCCGGCCCCGGCCGCTTCCTCGCCGCCTACCAGGCGCTGGCGGCCAAGGGGGCCGGCGAGATCCTCTCTGTGCACATCGGCTCGTCCCTCTCGGCCACCCTGAACGCGGCCCGGCTGGGCGCCGAGCAGGCGCCCGTGCCGGTGCGTCTGGTGGACACCGGCACGGCGTCGTTCGGCGTGGCCTGCTGCCTCTGGGAGGCGGCCGAGGCCGTGAGCCGGGGGGCCGACCTGGAGGAGGCCGCCCGCCTGGCCGAGCAGGTGGCGGGCCGCACCGGCAACGTGTTCACCGTGCGGGCCCTGGACCTGGCCCGGCGGGGCGGACGGCTCACCACCCCCGTCGACCAGGTCGCCGAGGCCGAGGCCGTTTCCGTGCTGCGCCTGGTGGCCGGGGCCATCCAGCCCCTGGCCCAGGCTCGCAACCTGGACGAGGCGGCCGACGTCATGGCCGCCGCCGTGCTGGCCGGCGGGTCGAACCTGCGGG
>JALYHF010000159.1 GCA_030776745.1 Actinomycetota bacterium
GCGATGGGCGCTGCGGCGGCCGCCGACCGACGCGGCGTGGCCCCAGCGAGCCTCGTCCTCGCCGGAGCCGCCGCCGTCCTGGGCGCCACCGCCACTGGGTGGGCCCTCGCCACGGAGGCCGGCACCATCACGTTCCTCCTCCTGGTCGCTCCGGTGGCGGCCATGGCCACGGGTATTTCCCGAAGCGCCGCCTTCCGGCAAGGCCTTGCCACTGTCTCGGCGGCCGCCGTGATGGCCGAGAGCGCGGCCGTGGCGGTCAGCGCCGGCGCCGCCACCGCTGAAACGGGAGTGGTGATCACGCTGGCCGGCGGTGGGGTGTTGGCGGCCGGCGCCCTTTGGCGGCACGGTCGAGCGGAGGGAGTTGCCGTCGAGGCGGCGGGCAGTGCCGGTCTCGTCGTGGGAACCGCAATCGCGACGACGGAGGAGCCCTGGCTGGCCCTCGCCCTCACCGTCGCTGTGCCCTGGCTGATGATCGCCTCTACCCAGCCAGGGCACCGTGCCTACGCCTGGGTGGCAGCTTCGGTCGCCGTCGCTGCGACATGGGCATGGCTGGTGGTCGCCGAGGTCACTCTCCTCGAGGCCTACACCCTGCCTGCTGCCGCCGTGGCGCTGACAGCCGGCGCTGTCGCCCGGCGACGGGTGGCGCGGCTGAGCTCGTGGCCGTCGTTCGGGCCCGGTCTCTCCGTCGCGCTCCTGCCGAGCCTCGGCCTCGTCTTGGCCAGAGGCGGCCTGGTCCGCCCGGTTGCCCTCAGCGCCGCCGCCCTGCTCGTGGTGCTGGCGGGCGCGAGGGCTCGGCTGCAGGCACCGCTCGTGATCGGCGGGACCGTGTTGCTGGCCGTGGCGCTCGACGCCTTATGGCCGGTCGTCACCCAGGTGCCCCGCTGGGCGACGTTGGGTGTGACCGGGCTGCTGTTGCTGTGGCTCGGCGCCACCGCCGAGCACCGCATGGCCCAGGTGCGTGACGTCGCCCGCCGCTTCCGCCATCTCGAGAACCGGGTCACTCCGCGCTCCGAACGGCGCCGCGGGCAGCACCACCAGTAGGGTGTTCGGCTAGAGGCTAGAGGCGCAGGCAGCGCTTTCGTCGCTCGGCGATGACCTCGGCGCTCATGATGCTGAGGTCGGTGGTTCGATTCCACCTGGCCCCACCATGATCAAGACTGTCCGCCGGGCCCTCACGGCCCTCACCGCCGCCGGGCTCATCGCCGGCGCGCTCCGGCTTCGGGGCACGGGTGGCGTGCCGTCCCAGGGCGGCGGCTGGCGGGAGCTGTCCGGCCCGGACCTGCGCTAGAGGTGCGCGCCGTCGTCGTCGGCGCCGGTGCCGTCGGAGCCCGAGCCGCCCGCCAGCTGGTGTCCACCAAGGCCTTCGCTGGCCTGCGCCTGGTCGACGTCGACCAGAGCCGGGCCGACGCGGTGGCGGCGTCGCTGGGAGTGGGTGTGGCCGTCGCCTCCTGGGAGCCCGAGCGGCTCGGGGACGGCGACGTCGTCGTCCTGGCCACGCCCGGCCGGCACCGGGACCTGGCCGAGGCGGCCCTGGCCCGGGGGGCCCACGTGGTCTCGGTGGCGGACGCCATCCCCGAGGTGCGGGATCTGCTGGCTCTCGACCCCGAGGCCCGCGGCCGAGGCCGTTCGGTCGTGGTGGGCGCCGGCTTCGCTCCCGGTCTGACCTGCGTTCTGGCCCGTCACGCGGCGGCCGGCTTCGACACCATCGACGAGGTCCACGTGGCCAAGGTCGGCACCGGTGGACCGGCCTGCGCCCGCCAGCACCATCGCTCGCTGCGGTCCGACGCCCTCGACTGGCGCGACGGGGACTGGGCCCGCCGGCGAGGGGGCTCGGGGCGGGAGCTGTGCTGGTTCCCCGACCCGGCCGGCGCCCAGGACTGCTATCGAGCTGGGCTGGCCGATGCCTTGGTGCTGGTGCCGGCGTTCCCCGGGGTCCAGCGAGTGACGGCCCGAGTGGCCGCCTCCCGCCGCGACCGGCTCACCGCCCGCCTGCCCATGCTGCGCCGGCCGCACTCCGAGGGCCTGCTGGGAGCGGCCCGGGTGGAGGTGAGGGGGCGGCGGGGCCTGGCCACCGATGTGCGGGTCCTCGGCGCCTTCGAC
>JALYHF010000160.1 GCA_030776745.1 Actinomycetota bacterium
GCGGGGGCGCTCGTGGTGGCGGGGGAGCTGGTGGAGGACGAGGTGGTCGGCGCCGTGGTGGTGGCCTCTCGCGGCGCCGCTGCCGGCGTCGCTTCCTTCTCGTCGCCGTCGCCGCCGCAGCCGCCCACCCCGACGAGAGCGGCCACACCGACGGCCAGGCACCGGAGCCGGCCCGGGCCAGCGGTCCTCACCGGGCTCGCTCGGCCAGCAGCGCGTTCACCACCTTGCCGTCGGCCTTGCCCTGCGTGGCCTTCATCACCTGGCCCACGAAGAAGCCGGTGACCTTGCGGTCCCCGCCCTTGAAGCGCTCCCACTCGGCCGGGTGCGAGGCGATCAACTCGTCCACGACGGCGCCCAGGGCGCTGGCGGCCATGGCCTCGAACCCGCGTGCGGAGGCGATGGCCTCCGGGTCGCCGCCCTCGGAGACCAGAGCGGCCAGGACCTGCTTGGCCTGGGTCGCCGTGAGCCGGCCGGAGTCCTCCATGAGCAACAGCTTGGTGAAGGCGGCCGGGTCGAGGCGGCGGGCGCCGGCGAGATCGGACGCCACCTCGTTGGCGGTCCGGTTCACGGCCCGCCTGGGGTCGGCCCCGGCCGAGATGGCCGCCAGCACCAGGGTGTCGAGGTCCAGCTCGACCACGGTGGCCACCGCGGCCGGCTCCAAGCCGGCCGCCTCGGCCAGCCGGGCCCGGCGGGCGGCCGGCAGCGGCGGCAGCGAAGCCCGCACCCGCCGCCTCCACTCGTCGTCCGGTGCGACCGGCACGAGGTCGGGCTCGGGGAAGTACCGGTAGTCGTAGGCCTCCTCCTTGGAGCGCCCGGTGCCGGTGCGGCCTTCGGCCTCGTTCCAGTGGCGCGTCTCCTGGACCACCCGCTCGCCGGCCTCCAGCAACTTGACCTGGCGGGCCGCCTCGTAGTCGATGGCCCGCCCGAGGGAGCGCAAGGAGTTCAGGTTCTTGATCTCACAGCGCGTGCCCAGCGCCTCGCTCCCCGAAGGGCGGACCGACACGTTGGCGTCGACCCGGAGCGATCCCTCCTCCATCTTGCCGTCGGAGGCGTCGGTGGCCACCAGGATGGCCCGCAGCTCGCTCACGTAGGACCGCGCCTGCTCGGCCGAGCGCAGGTCGGGCCGGCTCACGATCTCGACCAGCGGCACGCCCGCCCGGTTGTAGTCGACGAGGGAGTACTCGGCCTCGTGGATGCGCCCGCCCCCGCCGACGTGGGTGGTCTTGCCCGTGTCCTCCTCCATGTGGGCCCGCTCGATGCCCACCCGGGTGGCGTCGGGGAGGTCCAGCCAGCCCTCGACGTTGATGGGCTCGTCGTACTGGCTGATCTGGAAGTCCTTGGGCATGTCCGGGTAGAAGTAGTTCTTGCGGTGGAAGATGCTCGGGCGGACCTCGCAGTGGAGGGCCTCCCCGATGCGCATGGCCAGCTCCACGGCATGGCGGTTCAGCACCGGCAGCGAGCCGGGCAGGCCGAGGCACACCGCGCACACGTTGGTGTTGGGCGACTCGCCGAAGGCGTTGCGGCACCCGCAGAACAGCTTGGTCTCGGTGCGGAGCTCGCAGTGCACCTCCAGACCGACCACGACCTCGTACTCCCGGTCAGCCAAGGGATCCCTCCAGGGCCGCCGCCACCCGCAGCATCACCGTCTCGCCCAGGGCCGGGGCCATGACCTGCACGCCCACCGGCAGGCCGTCGTCGCCCGTGCCGTACGGGACGCTGACCGCGGGGTGGCCGGCCAGGTTGGACGGGATGGTGCACACGTCGCTCAGGTACATGGTGAGGGGGTCGTCGATCTTGGCCCCCAGCGCGAACGCCGTGGTGGGTGCGGTCGGCGACAGCAGCACGTCGAAGCTTTCGTAGGCGGCCTCGAAGTCGCGGATGATCAGCGTGCGCACCCGCTGGGCCTGGCCGTAGTAGGCGTCGTAGTAGCCGGCGGACAGGGCGTAGGTGCCGAGCATGATCCGCCGCTTCACCTCGGCCCCGAAGCCGGCGGCCCTCGTCGCCCCGTACATGGCGCTGACGTCCTCGCCGGGGACCCGCAGGCCGTAGCGCACGCCGTCGTAGCGAGCCAGGTTGCTCGAGCACTCGGCCGGGGAGATGAGGTAGTACGCAGGGAGCCCGTGGACGGCAGCCGGCACGCTGGCGTCGTCCACCTTGGCTCCCGCATCGGCCAAGGCGTCGGCCGCCTGACCCAGACGACGCTGGACGTCGGCCCCCACGCCGTGGCTGAGCTCGTGCACCACGCCCACCCGCAAGCCGTCCACTCCCTCGGCCAGGTGGCTCAGCAGCGACGGCGCCGGCCGGCCGATCGACGTGGAGTCCATGGGGTCGTGGCCGGCGACGACCTCGAGCAGGAGGGCGGCGTCGGCGACGGTGGTGGCCAGGGGCCCGATCTGGTCGAGCGACGAGGCGAAGGCGACCAGGCCGTAGCGGCTCACGACCCCGTAGGTGGGCTTGACCCCGACGACCCCGCAGAGGGCGGCCGGTTGGCGGATGGAGCCGCCGGTGTCGGACCCCAGCGCGAGGGGGAGGAACCCGGCCGCCACCGCCGCCGCGCTGCCCCCGCTCGACCCCCCCGGCACCCGGGTCGGGTCACGGGGGTTGCGGGTGGGTCCGAAGGCCGAGTTCTCGGTGGACGAACCCATGGCGAACTCGTCCATGTTGGTCTTGCCCACGACCACCCCCCCGGCCGCCACCACGCGCTCGACCACGGTGGCGTCGTAGGGCGGCCGCCACCCGTCGAGGATGCGGCTGCTGCAGGTGGTGGGCAGGCCCGCCGTGCACAAATTGTCCTTGAGGGCGACGGGTACCCCGGCCAGGGGCCCGGGGTCCTCCCCCAGGGCGATGCGGTGGTCCAGGGCGTCGGCGGCGGCACGGGCCTCGTCGGCCAGCACCCGGTTGAAGGCGTGGATCTCGCCGTCGCCCACGGCGATGGCCGACAGGCACTCCTCCACCACCTGGCGGGCCGACCGGTCGCCCTTTCGAACGGCCTCGGCCGTCTCCACGGCGGTGGCCGCACCCGGGCTCACGGCGCCTCCCCCAGGATGCGGGGGACCCGGAAGCGGCCGTCCTCGGCCGAGGGCGCCATGGACAGGACGTCCTCCCGCTCGAGGCTGGGCCGGGGCTCGTCCTCCCGGAACACGTTCTGCACGGGCAGCGGATGGGCCGTGGGCGGCACGCCGGCGGTGTCGAGGGCCGCCACCCCAGCGGCGTGGTCCAAGACGGCGCCCAGCTGCTGGGCGAAGCGGCTGAGCTCCTCGTCGGAGAGGTCGAGCCGGGCCAAGCGGGCCACGTGGGCCACGTCGGCGGCGGAGATCCGTTCGGTCACGGGGCCAGCCTAGGGGAGCCCTCGAGGCCTTCGGCCGGCAGTTCGGCAGCCTCCCCGGGGCGATAGGTTCTCCGCTGTGAGGCACCCCTTTCTCAGTGAGGAGTGGATGGCCGAGGCCAACAAGATCCGCGAGGAGTACCGAGGGCGGGTCCAGGCCGGTGGGCACGTCATCAGGATGAACCAGGTCATCACCGAGGTCCCGTTCGGCGCCGGCACCGTGGATGCCCACATGGACAGCTCCTCCGGCGAGCTGGAGATGGGCACGGGCCACCTCGAAGCAGCCGACGTGACCATCACCCTCGACTACGAGACGGCGCGGTCCATCTTCGTCGAGGGCGATCCCCAGGCCGCCATGCAGGCCTTCATGGCCGGCAAGATCAAGGTGCAGGGGGACATGACCGAGCTCCTCCTCGTCGCCCAGGAGGTCTCCCCGGGCGGCACCGCCTCGGAGGTGCAGCAGCGCATCAAGGACGTCACCGAGTAGTCGGCAGCAGCCGGGACAGGACGGGTTCGAGGCGCGCCGAGCGGCTCAGGCGCCCACCAGGGTCTTCATCTCCGTCTCCAGCTCGGACACCGACCAGCGGCCCTCCTTCTCGATGGCGTCCGTGAGCGTCCACGGGTGGAAGAGCTGGATCTTGCCGCCCTGCAGGTAGAAGACCTTGCCGTTGGACGGGCAGTCGGCCATCGCCAGGTAGGCGGCCAGCGGTGCCACGTTGGCCGCGTCCCACACGTCGAACGCGCCCTCCTCGGTGGGGGCCTGCACCAGGTCGCACAGGCCCGGGGTGGCCTCGGTGAGGCGGGTGCGGGCGGCGGGGGCGATGGCGTTGGAGCGCACCCCGTAGTGCTGCAGCTCGATGGCGCAGATCTGGCTGAAGGCGGCGATGCCGGCCTTGGCCGCGCCGTAGTTCGTCTGCCCGGGGTTGCCGACCAGCCCGGAGGTGGACGTGGTGTTGATCACCGACGCCTTCACCTCCTTCCCGGCCTTGCACTGCTCCCGCCAGTAGGTGGCCGCCCACCGGGTGGGGGCGAAGTGGCCCTTCAGGTGCACCCGGATGACGTCGTCCCACTCGTCCTCGGTCATGTTCACCAGCGTCCGGTCCCGCAGGATGCCGGCGTTGTTGACCAGCACGTGGAGGTCGCCGAAGGTCGCCACGGCGCAGCTCACCAGCCGCTCGGCGCCCTTCCAGTCGGCGACGTCGTCGGTGTTGGCCACGGCCTCGCCGGCCAGGTCCCGGATCTCGGCGACGACCTCCTCGGCGGGTGAGGCGTCGTCCCTCGTGCCGTCCATGGCCGCCCCGTGGTCGTTGACCACGACCCTCGCCCCCTCGCCGGCGAACAGCAGGGCGTGGTGGCGACCGATGCCTCGTCCGGCTCCGGTGACGATGGCGACACGTCCCTCCAGAGCGCCCATCGCCCGCACCCTAGCGGCCGGAGCGCCACGGAGGGGGCCCCGGCCTGGCGCGGGCACGGGGACGGCGGCGAGTGGCCGCCGCCCGTAGGGTGGTCCGATGCCCGACGTCGAAGAGCGCTTCCAGGCCCTCGTCGGCGGCCTGGACTACCCCATGTACATCGTCACCGTGGCGGCCGACGACCGCCGGGCCGGCTGTCTGGTCGGGTTCGGCACCCAGTCCAGCATCGACCCGCCCCGCTACTGGATCTGCATCTCCAAGCAGAACCACACCTACCGGGTGGCCCGGCGAGCCGACGCCCTGGCCGTGCACGTCCTGGACCGAGGCCACCGGGAGCTGGCCCGGCTGTTCGGCGAGGAGACGGGCGACGAGGTGGACAAGTTCTCGCGCTGCGACTGGCACCCCGGGCCCGACGGCGTGACACCCGTGCTGTCGGACTGCCCCCGCTGGTTCCTGGGCCGCCTGGTGGACCGGGTGGACAGCGGCGACCACGAGAGCTTCCTCCTCGAGCCGGTGGCCTCGTCCTCCGACCAGGCCCACGAGGCCCAGCTGGGCTTCCAGTCGTTGAAGGACCTGGAGCCCGGGCACCCGGCATGAGGGCGCCCCGGCCACTCCGGACCGACCGGCATCGCCTTACACGGCGAAGACGGAGACCCCCTGGCCCCGCTTGACCTGGGCGCCGGCCTGGGGGACGGTGGCGATGACCCGCTGGGCCCGGGGCGGCCCGAAGACGCCGCTCACCTGGAGGCCGGCGCCCTGCAGCACGGCCGTGGCCTCGGCCACTGTCCTGCCCACCACGTTGGGCACGGCCACCAGGTCGGGGCCCTTGGAGACGTTGACCACGACGGTGGAGTCCCGCGCCGCCCGGGCCCCGGCGCCCGGTCTGGTGGACGTGACCCTCCCGGGCTCGACGGTGTCACTGAAGACCTCGGCCCTCGAGGCCTTCAGGCCCGCCCCGGCCAGGAGCCGGGCCGCCTCCTCGAAGGTGCGGCCGCCGACGTCGGGCACCTCACGGGGAGCAGGGCCGGCCGAGACGGTGACGACGACCTCGGCGCCCTTGGCCACCGTGCCCTTGGGCGACCAGCCCAGAACCGCCCCCTTCGGCGCGTCCTCGCTGTTCTCGGAGGCGAACTTGGGCACCAGGCCCAGCTCCTCCAGCCGCCGGCCGGCCGCCGCCTGGTCGAGACCGGCCAGGTCCGGGACCTGGCGGGGCGCCGGGCCGTCGGACACGACCACCCGCACCGCCCGGCCCTCCCGCAGCTTCCCGGCGGCGGGGTGCTGGGCGAGGATCAGACCCGGGGCCACGTTCTCGTCGAAGCGCCTCTCACCGATCTCGAGCCCGAACTCCTCGTCGACGAGCTCGGCTCGCGCCTCGGCGACGGTCTTGCCCACCAGCGTCGGGACGGGGTGGGTGGGGACGCGGGCGGCGGCGAGGGCGTAGACGCCGCCGGCGCCCAAGGCGGCCAGCACGGCGAGCACGACCAGCCAGAGCCACCGGGGCCGCCGCCGCCTGGCCGCCGGCAGCAGGCCGAGGTCGTCGTCCTCCCGGTCTGCCTCGTCGGCCTCCACGTCGGAGAGGCGCGAGGTGGCACCCAACTCGGTGAGCTGGGTGACGTCGACCGGCTTGTCGTCGACCACCGTGGCGTCGAGCGTCGGCCGGGCCAGGGGGAGCGGCTCGGCCGGTGGCAGCTCCTTGGCCACCTGCTCCAGGGCCCGGACCACGTCGCGGGCATCGCCGCGCCGGTCCGGGCTGGCCACTCCGGCGCGTTCCACGACCGCGCCCAGCGGACCCAGCTCGGGCGGTGGCACCAGCGGCGTGTCCACCCGGGCCATGAGGGTGGCGATGGTGGTGTCGGCCATGAACGGCACCCGGCCGGTGACCGCCTCCACCAGCACCAGGGCCAGCGAGTAGACGTCGGCCTTGCCGTCCACCGAGGCACCCTGGGCCTGCTCCGGCGAGGCATAGCGGGCCGTGCCCAGCATGGCCCCCGCCGGCTCGGTCCATGCCGCTTCGGCCAGGGCCCGGGCCAGCCCGAAGTCGGCGATGCAGAGGCGGCCCTCCTCGTCGAAGAGCAGGTTGGCCGGCTTGATGTCCCGGTGGACCAGCCCTCGGCGGTGGGCGTGGTCCAGGGCCCGGGCCGCCTCGAGCCCGACGTGGACGGCCTGCGACGGCGAGAGCAGGTGCCCCCGGTCGAGGACGTCGCGCAGGCTGCCGCCACCCAGGTGCTCGAGCACCAGGTACGGGCCGTCCTCCGACTCGCCCCAGTCGAACACCTGCATCACGTGGGGGTGGTTGAGGGTGGCAGCCTGTTGGGCCTCGGCCTGGAAGCGCCGGAGGAAGGCCTCGTCCTCGGCCAGCGCCGGGTGCAGCACCTTCACCGCCACCCGCCGGCGGAGCTTGGCGTCCTCGGCGACGAAGACGTGGGCGGAAGCGCCGGTGCCGATGTGGCCCACGAGGCGGTACCGGCCCCCGAGGACTCGGCCCAGCTGATCGGCCATTCTCGACGTGGCCACCCTCGGAGGTTAGCGGCTGGGGTCTCCGCCTCCGGGGACCTCACTCAGCACCGGGCTGCGACAATGGGGGGGTGCGCAGCGCCCTGGCCGACGAGCTCGAGGCCTTCGTGGCCCGGGGCGACCTGTGGAGCAGTGAAGAGCTCGCCACCCTGATCCACCGGCTGCGGAGCGAGGCCGAGGACCTGGGCGACCCCAACGCCTCACTCCTGGCCGCCGCCCTCGACACGCTGGTGACCCCGGTGGCCGAGGGCACGCTGTCGAGCCGCACGGCCCACGAGCTGGAGGCCGTCGTGTACCCGCGGATGTGGAAGGTCATGGAGGCAGCTCGGGGAGGTCTCCCCGACGGCGAGGTCCGCACGCGGGTCGCCGCCCTCCACCGGCGGCTGTCGGAGCTCCTCGCCCGGGAACGCCCAGGATGACGCAGGCCGTCTCCTCCAGGCGCCTCGTCACCGTGCGCCGGGTGGTGATCTCGTTGCTGCTGGCGCTGTCGGCGGCGGGGATGTACGTGGCCTTCACGCTGCACGAGGAGTCACCCGAGGCCTTCCGGCCCAGGGCCATCCAGGTCGTCTTCCCCGAGCCGGGGAGCCTGGAGGTGCGCCAGACGACGATCTTCTACGAGCTCGGGAGCGACTACGACGGGACGCTGCGGGTGGGCGGGGTCGAGATCCCCTTGGACCAGCTCGACGTCATCGAGGGCCTCAACCGCATCTCGTTCACGCCGGGGAAGGGCAAGGAGATCGAGGCGCTCGAGCCGGGGGCGCAGCGGGTGACCGCGGTCTTCTGGCCCCGGTCCGAGGGGCGGAGCGCCGCTTTGACCTACTCGTGGCGGTTCAACGTGCACTGACCTCGACCGGCGGGACCTCGCCGGTGTCGAGCAGCCGCTCGAACGCCGCCTCGTCGAGGATCGGGATGGACAGCTCCTGGGCCTTGGCCAGCTTGGCCGACCCCGGCGCCTCTCCGGCCACGAGCGCCGTGGTCTTCTTGGACACGCTGCCCGGTGCCTTCCCGCCGCGGGCCTTGATGGCCTCCTCGGCCGCCTCACGGGACCATCGTCCGAGCGTGCCGGTGACCACGACCGACATCCCGGCCAACGTCTGGGGGACGTCGGGCGCGCCCGGGCCCTCCAGGTTCACGCCGGCGGCCCGGAGCCGTTGCACCACGGCCCGGTTGCGCTCGTTGGCGAAGAACTCGTGCACGCTCCTGGCGATAGTGGGCCCGATGCCCTCCACCGCGGCGATCTCCTCGACCGAGGCGGCCATGATGCGATCGAGGTGGCCCATGGCGCGGGCCAGCACCTGGGCCCCCGTGACCCCGAGGTGACGGATGTTCAGCCCCACGAGGAGGTTGGCCAGCGGACGACCCTTGGACTGCTCGACGGCCTCACGCAGGTTGCGCACCGAGACCTCGCCGAAGCCCTCGAGCTGGCCAACGCGGTCGTAGTCGATGGAGTAGACGTCGGCCACGTCGTCGAGCAGGCCCTGGTCCAGGAACAGCCGGACGGTGCGCTCGCCCAGGCCCTCGATGTCCATGGCCCCGCGCGAGGCGAAGTGCTCGACGCGCCCCTGGCGCTGGGCCGGGCACTCGAGGTTGGGGCAGAAGGTGTCGCTCTCGCCCTCGAGGCGCACCAGCGCGCTGCCGCACACGGGACACTCGCTCGGGAACCTCCATGCCGGAAGACCCTCCGGGCGCAGCGAGAGGACCGGGCCGACGACCTCGGGGATGACGTCGCCCGCCTTGCGCACGATGACGGTGTCGCCCGGGCGAACGTCCTTCAGGCCAACCTGGTCCTCGTTGTGCAAGGTGGAGACGCCCACGGTGGAACCGCCGACGAACACCGGCTCCAGCACGGCGAAGGGCGTGGCCTTCCCGGTGCGGCCGATCGACACCATGATCTCCCGGAGCAGGGTGGTGCGCTCCTCGGGCGGGAACTTGTAGGCGATGGCCCACCGGGGCGCCTTGGAGGTGGATCCCAGCTCCTGGCGCTGGGCCAGCTGGTCGACCTTCACCACCACCCCGTCGATCTCGTAGTCGACGTCGTGGCGGTGCTCCTCCCAGCGGCGGCAGAACTCGTGGACGGCATCGAGGCCGTCCAGCACCCTGGTCTCGGGGTTGACCGGGAGGCCGGCGGAGGCCAGGAGCTCGAGCGTCTCGGAGTGGCGGGCGAGGACGGGGCCGCCCTCCATGGCGCCCACCTGGTACGACCAGAACCCCAGCCTCCGGGACGCGGTGATGCCCGGGTCCTTCTGGCGAAGCGATCCGGCCCCGGCGTTCCGGGGGTTGGCGAACAGCCGAGCGCCCTCCTCGGCCTGGCGCTTGTTCAGCTCCTCGAAGGCCGAGACGGGCATGTACACCTCGCCGCGCACCTCCAGCAGCCGGGGGACGGGCCCCCGCAGCTCCTGGGGGATGGCGGCGACGGTGGCCACGTTGGCGGTGACGTCCTCGCCCACCCGGCCGTTTCCCCGGGTGGCGGCCCGCACGTATCGCCCGTGCTCGTAGAGCAGCGAGATGGCCACGCCGTCGATCTTGAGCTCGCAGGCGTAGTCCACCTCGCCCGAGATGAACCGCTCCATGCGCCGGCCCCAGGCCAGGAGCTCCTCGAGCGAGGAGGCGTTGTCGAGGGACATCATGGGGGTCAGGTGCTCCACGGCCGCGAACTGGGCCGACGGCGCGGCGCCCACCGTCTGGGTCGGTGAGTCCGCCGTGCGCAGCTCCGGGTGGGTCTCCTCCACCACGGCCAGCTCCCGCACCAGGGCGTCGTACTCGGCGTCGGTGATCTCCGGGTCGTCGAGCTGGTGGTAGCGAACGTTGTGGTGGGCGATCAGCCGGCGGAGCTCGTCGGCCCGCTGGGCCGGGTTGTCGCTGCAAGCCATCCAGGCGTCAGCCGCTGCCGCGCTCGGCGTTCTTCGTCATTGGGCCAATTGTCGCCCATCGGTGGCCTCTGCCAGAGTCTCTCCCCGTCGCCATGCACCTCCAGCGTCTGTTCCCGTGGGCGGTGCGGGCCGCCTGGGCCGTGCTGCCCTTCACCCTCGGGCCCACGCTGGCCGCCGCCCTGGAGGGGTGCCGCCGGCCCGTCCAGGTCGTGGCCTCGGTCACCCTCTGGGCGGCGCGGGCCGTCGTCGTGGCCGCCACGCTCGTGCCCCGCCCGCTCGGCCTCACCGCCCTGCGGATCGCCG